>JAFXMJ010000150.1 GCA_017530465.1 Bacteroidales bacterium | reverse complement strand
TCAGCGCGTACCTCATCCCCGAGGCAATGGACAAGGAATTTGCATCATTGATGACCAAAGAGAATATGAAAAAGAATTTCAAAGTGCTTTGGTACGGCGTCGGCAAGGACGACTTCCTCTACAACAACGTGAAGACCCACCTCGACTACTTCAAGCAAAAAGGCATCGACTACAAGTACAAAGAGACCGACGGCGGCCACACGTGGATGAACGCAAGAGATTATTTGGCAGAGGTTTACCAATTGCTGTTTAAATAATTGGTTGAAGAATTGACAAAAACTATTGGGGCGCGATTTTTTCACGCCCCTTTTTTGTAAAAAAAAAGGTGATTTGTGACTTATTACCCATATTGAAACAAAAAAAATAACCATCTGATTAATACGAAGATAAACAGGTCTAATTATTTAGTAAAAATTTTTTTTCAAAAAAATGTGTATGAAACCAAAATAATTTGTATGTTTGCATCGTTTTTGCAAGAAAAACATATATTGTGCGGAGATATCCGCATTTTTACATAGACTTAAACGCCTTATTCTTGTCTTCGAGAAAACTGGACATTTTCATATAGGAGGAAGGATAAGTGCGAAAAAGTCCGCGCTATATGGCGTGGACTGCTTCGTGCTTTTATACTCCTATAGGTAGTCCAGATAAATCCTCTCGAAGATAAAAAGCATTCCATAACGGAGCGGTCCAACGCCTTTTTTGTCGTTATACAGTTCCAAAACATTGCTTCCCGAATTAGGCAGAAAATAATTGCAACGCAAAAAATGGTACCACTTGCATTTGCAGACGGATTTGTACCGCTGGAGCAATTCAGCATGGTCTTGGTACAATATCCTTTATTAGTATGCTTAGAGACCAAGCGTCATTTTTTAACACATAAAACAAATGAAGAAGTTATTTTTCATAGCACTTGCAATGATTGCCTCGATGGTGGTCAATGCTCAGGAACTGGATCTCAAGGACGTAATCGCGCAGAGCGAGAAGAACAAGGCAAAACTTCAGGAGTACGTTGACACTTACGGTTCTACGACAACAGGCAATCCTGACGTGGACAGATTTGGCAAGTCAATCCTCGAAGCTGCCAAGAGCGCAATCACCAACAGCGACACGCTGAAGTCCTTTTACTACAGGGAGATTGGAGAGACAGTTGACGGAGTAACAGACGTAACAGTCCACAAACCATCGCTTGAACAGTGGGCGGCATTGTCGGAAGGTGTAGCAAAAGAGACTGTGTACGTAACAGATGCTACCAAAGGCGCGGAGGATGCGGCCAAGGCCGTTACTAAAATGTCTGACGACGTAAAAAACGCCAAAGGCAAAGACAAAATCACGGCTACCAAGAACTTGAAGAACGTCACAAAGTTTGTTGATGAGTCGAAGTCGGCCCTCTCGGTGCTTACCGTGGAAAGTGCAAACCAGACCAAATCTATCGGACAGATAATAAGCACTCTTAAATCTGGTAAAAATCTGTAGATGAAACAGTTGCTTGCAATAATATCATTACTTGTGTGTGGCATTACCTTGTGCCACGCACAAGATGATAATAAAACAGTGGTTGGCGTGGCGCAGTTCTCATGCCAACAGGAAAGCCCCTACACGCATCTTGTGACGGAGAAAGTCGTGGAGATGCTCACCAATGCCAAAAGGTTCAAGGTAGTTGACCGCACAAGCCGAGACAAGATTCAAGAAGAATTAGAGTTACAAAAGTCGGAGGCGTTTATGGACAGCAAGAACCTTGTAGAACAGGACGTTGCGGTTTCCGCTGAAAAGTTGATTACAGGCGAAATCGTGAAAATCCCGGTCTATCGCATGAAAAACGCCGATGGCTCTGTGAGGGGCTACAAGGCGAGCGTGGCTTTCCAGATGAAAGTTGTTGACGTCGCTACCGGACTAAGCACCGACGCCACGAGTTTTACGGGACAGGCGAGCAAAGAATGTCTGTCGCCGGAAAGCGCGGTTACAATGGCTATGATGTCGTTGCAAGAGGAATTGTTCGACTATTTCAGAGTCAATTTTCCTGTAACGGCTAAAATTTCAAAGGTTTTAGTAGAAAAAGGCGGGGCGGCACAGGTGGTGCTTGTGTCTGCTGGCACGGCATCAGGTGTAAAGGTTGGAGACAAGTTCACCATTTTTTCCATAGAAATGATTGATGGACAACCGTATCCGTCGGAAATCGGACAAGCCACCGTCCAAAAAGTGGCGGGTGACAATTTCTGCGAGTGCGGGATTACCAAAAAGACAGGTCTGCTTGTGTCTGAAAAAATTAAAGCCGCTGCCAAACTACAATGCAAACTGATTGTAAAACCGTAAGAATATGAAGAAGATTACTGCCTTGATAGCCATGATTATGGTGAGCCTCAATGTATGCGCCCAGTACCAGACAAACTATTTGTCCTCGACGGCAACAACAATCGCGGTAAGGAGCGTCGGCTATGGAAGAAACGCGCAAAAGGCAATAAGCGATGCCGAACAAAAGGCATTTTTAGCCGTTCTATACAATGGATTTGAACAAGCATCGTACTCCTCAGCGATAATACAAGACTTGCGAGACGACGTGGAGAAGGCACATTCGGCATACTTCGGAAATTTTTGGGACGAAGGGTGCAGACGATTCATTATGTCTACTACAATCACTCAACCATTTGCAAAGGATTCCGTTGGCAACAAATGTATTGTGCTTGATGTAACAATCAATCACAAAGCGTTGCGCGAAGACCTTGAAAAAAATGGTATAATAAGAAAATTTGGTTTTTAAACGATGAACAAACAATGAGAAAAATCTGTCTTACATTGGTGTGCCTCTGCCTCTGCGCCGTACAATTGTTGGCGCAACAGAGCACCACCGTGCAACCAAAGATAATGGTAGTGCCATTTGTAAAACAAGGCGAGGACATCCGTCAAGTTTTGGAGAGCGATGTTAACCAGCGCATAGTGATGACTAAAATCAAAGAAGCCTTCGACAGTAGAGGATTCACAACAGTGGATTTTTTCGGTAAGTTGAAGGCAATGTCAACGGCAGCGGGGCTTACAATGGATACACAAGAAGACTTGAAGTCTATGGTCATACAACAGTCAGGTGCTGACATCTATGTTGATGCGGAACTTAACTATCTGCCGAGCAGCAGTGGCAATTCTGTTAAAGTGTTGATGACCTCGTATGACATATCCACGGGCAACTCGCTGTCCAACAAAGTTGGAGAAAGTGGCAAGTTTTACACCGAGGACATCGGCAAACTTGCCTCAAAGGCAATAGAGGGCGTGGTGGACGAGTTCCTTAACGTGATGCAGACTAAGTTCACCGACATTGTGCAAAACGGGCGTTCCATAAGCATGAACATAAAGTTCGCTCCAACGTCAGAGTACACAATGTCATCAGAAATAGGCAGCGATGGCTATACACTGTCAGACCACATTGAGCTTTGGATGTCCGACAATGCGTACAAAAACAACTATCACATACAGGGGACTACCGACTTGCAAATGATTTTCGATGATGTGCGCATCCCTCTTAAGGACGACAATGGCATGAATTACAACATCAACAAATTTGGTCTTTTGTTTCTGAAATTCGCACGTGGACTTGGGCTTCAGATTTCGAGGGACATAAGTGGCAACACATTGATAATCACAATTAAATAGACCTATCGTGAAAAAGATATTTCTAATTGCGGCTGCATTGATACTGAGTGTTAGCAGCTATTGTCAGATAGCATTTTCTATCGCTGTGCCTCAGCAGGATATCGCTGACAACAAAGAACATCTCACTATGTTGAAAACAAAACTGACATCCGCCATGTCGGGGGTGAATGTCAGGCACGCTGATTATTGTCCAATTGTTGTGATTCCAACGACAGTAGTTGCTGATAAAAACACAATAGAAGGTGGTCTGAAAACAATTACAGTGTACGACATCGAACTAAACCTGTCAGTCAGACACATCATATTGGGAACAGGTTTCGCCGAGACATCCATTCAGTTGCGCGGTGAAGGTTATTCGGAGCAACAGGCAATAATGTCCGCGCTTAGGAAACTGACCGTCAACGACCCGCGTCTAAAACAATTCTTTTCCGATGCAGCAAAGAAAGTAACAGATTATTATAAGACACAAATACAGTCAATCATCAACCAAGCAAACACGCTTGCCGTCCAACAAAAATACGGCACTGCGCTTGCGTTGTTGGAATGTTGTCCGAAGGACATAGAAGAATACGACAAGGTGCTGAAAGCGATGGAGGATATTTACAAACAGTACCAAACCAAAAACTGCACACAAATACTTCAGACTGCCAAAGGATATATGGCGATGCGTGAGTACGAATCAGCGTTGAGCCTTTTGACTACAATAGATACCCAAAGTTCTTGTTCGTCCGACGCTTCGGCTTGCATTAAGGATATCGAAAACAAAATCAGAAAGGAGATAGAAAAACAAGAGGCCATCGAAAAACAGGAACGCGCCAATGAATTTGAACTTAAGAAACAAGCTATTTCTGCCGTTGAGAGTGTCGCAAAGGCCTATCTCCAAAAACAGCCAAATTATTTCTACATTGTCAAGTAATTGATTGTTTTTATCTTATTGACTTTCATTGCTGTGGTCTAATTAAGAATAACCATCACAAAAGAATTGGGGCGCGATTTTTTTCACGCCCCTTTTTTTATAAAAAACACGCCGAATTAATTTGACATTTGCAAAAAAACACTACTTTTGCATCGTAACTAAAAACAACAAACTATGTCAGCAATAGAATTACGCGGAGAATTTTTGCAGGACGAAAAAGAGACCGAACTTGAACCCGATTCCGACGAATGCATCAGAGCCGGACTGCGCGAAGCTTTCAAAGAGTACCAAGAAGGCAAGCGGCAGTTTAAATCATTAGACCAATACTTGAAAGAACTTGAAGAACTATAATGTCAGGCAAAATTACGATGCTGTATATCTACGACAAGTCGGAGCGTTCCACCATCAGTGACAAAGAAATTCAAAAACTTCTCAAAGAGGCAGGCATCAAATAAATTTTTATTCTAAAAAATAATCAACGAATTAAACACGTAGAGACGATGTGTACATCGTCTCTACATTAGTTTAAAATTGTTACCCAAAATTAGAATCCGTTGCCGGTCCACTTAATCTTTTTGTGCGATTCGGTCTTTTCGTCCCAATATTCGAGGTCGCGGCCTTCCTTGGGAAGATTTACGTGGTCGGTCTTTCCAAGTACCTTCTTGACAAGGTCGGCGCGGGGAGTCATAGTGCCTTTGGTGGCGTTGTACTCGTAGAATGCAAGAGCGAAATCGCAGATTGCATCTTCTGTGCCGCCTTCACCTTC
>JAFXMJ010000149.1 GCA_017530465.1 Bacteroidales bacterium | reverse complement strand
TCCACCAAGTCCTTGATACCAAACATGTTGCCATGGTCGGTGAGAGCCATGGCGTGCATACCGTTTTTCAAGCACTTGTTGATAAGATCCGGCACTTTCGACATTCCATCCAATATCGAATAGTGCGAGTGGACGTGTAGATGTGTGAACTTATCCATTATTATTCCTTGTAAAATAAAGCGTTAGGTTTTTGGTGATTGATGTTGATTAGCGGCATAAAGGTAATCAATCTTTTGCAAAATACCAACGAAAAAAGCCGCGTCCCCGCCATTGGAGCCGCTAAATGTCAGACTTGCAACCAGATGTAAATACAAAAAAAATAAGTACCAAAAAGAAAGAATTTGGCACGGCTACACGATAAAATTGCGTTTTTTGGTGACAACCACCTCGTTGCCCTTGCCCTTGTACTCCACAGAATCGAATATCGCCCTCGAAAACATAATGCCCCTGCCGTGGAAAAGTACCTCGCGGTCTGCGGTCTTGGTTGGGTCGGGCACTTTGCTCACGTCGAATCCATTGCCCTCGTCGATAATGGTCCACTTGCACTCCTCGGGCGTAAATTCATAATATATTGTAATCAACCTCGATGCAATCTCCGGGTCGAGCAGGCGCGTATTGCAGAGATCCATCATGCCGTCGGAAAGGTCGGCTACGGCGGTCTTCTCGTCGTAGGTGATATTGAGGTTGCCATGCTCGATGGCGTTGGTGACCAGCTCCGACAGTCCAAGCTCAATGCTAATACGGTCGTCGAGGCTGAAATAATCCTCGCTCAAGGTCTCCATCACACGCGGCATTATGCTTGCCGTGCCGTCATATTCGGTGGGAAAAGTGAATTTGAGCCTGCCAGATACCACCTCGCCGTAAGGGTCGGCGACGTCCTTGGGTTCCGGCAGACGCTTTGCAAACCTATCGAGCATAGGGAGGATGTCCTTGTCCTGGATTGGCTTTTTGAGAAAATCGTCGGCACCCGCCCTGAACGCATGCACGGCGAGCCTTTCGGAGCTTTCGGTAGCCATCATCACGATGGCTGTCTTAGAGTCACTCTTCCTAATGTCGCGTAGGAACTCCATACCCGAAATGCCAGGCAGCATCACATTGCAGATGATGACATCAGGCCGTCCGCTGGCATATATGTCAAGGCCTTCGGAAGCATTCATCGCCGTCTGACACGTGTGGCCATAATAGCGAAGCAGATCCCGAAGGTAATGCCGCGACACAAAGTCGTTCTCTATGATTAAAACTTTCAATTGACTCTTTATATAATTAGGGGTACATTTTTTTAACGATGCCCACTCTCTGCAACGAAAATCGCGCCAAAAAGTTTCGACAAATGTACATATTTTTTGCCATTTGACCAAGATATTTTGAAGAAGTGAACGATTTTTTGCGGCGGAAAATGGCTTTTTGGGCATTGTACCTATAAAATACTTTAACTCCAAATACCTGAAAATCAAGGCTAAAAAAAATTTTTTAAAAATAGATAACGAAAAATTTGGCGCATATAAAAAAAAGTCGTACATTTGTCATATCAATTTTGGTACAAGCATGACTGACGAGAAAGAAATAATAGTAAAAGAGTTTCGTGACAAATTCACGCGGCTGGTGGCAATCTGCGACCGGCTGAAGTCGGAATGTGTCAAGCTTGAAGCGAGCAACAAGGAACTCGAGGACAAGGTGAAGACCCGCGAGTCCGACTATCAGCAGCTGAAGCTTCGCTACGAAAACATGAAAACTGTGGTTTCGCTCTTGGACGGCAAGGACAAGCATGATGCCAAGATTTACTTGAACAGAATTGTGCGGGACATCGACAAGTGCTTGTCGATGTTGTTGGACTGATTTTGGTTCATGAGCAGAGAGAATGGAATCATCGATTACAGAAGATACACAAATTTTTAAAACAGACCGATGGACGACAAGTTACTGATAAAACTGCAAATAGCAGGGCACTGGTTTCCTGTAAAAGTATCACGCGAGGATGAGGAGCGTTTCCGCAAGGCTACGTCAATCATCAACGACAGGATCAATGTGTACAAGCAGAGGTATGACGGCAAGAAGGAGGACTTCGACTTCCTTGCAATGGTCGCCATCGAGTATGTATCCAAATACATTGACAAGGCAGCCAAGACCGACGACACTGAGATACTGTCGGAGATGAGGATTATGTCAACAGAAATCGATGAATACATACAGAAGATCAATGCTCTTTAACATATAAGAACAGAATACAAGACATTCTGCCCGCATCATTTCACAAACAGGTTTGAAACTCTACAATTAAAACGAAACAGGGAGTTCGCTTCAGACTGCGTATAACAGGCCTTATGCCGGCGTAAGCCGAGCATCAGCTCTGCAGCGTCGCTACAAGCGGCGGCATCCTGACGTTGGACGTTAAAAACAGTAGAGCGGCTCCCGCCCATGAGTCATCAGGGGTTTCCAAACTATTTCTGCAAATGATGCGGGCTTTTTTTGTTAATTTTTAAAAACTATATAAAAACTGAAATGTCAAATTTAGTAATCACGGTCTGCATTTCGATTGCAGCATTGGTGATGGGATTCATCCTCGGCTACTTTCTCAAAGTGAAGGCCACTGAGAAAACGGCAAGCCGCATTCTCGACAATGCGCAAGCCGATGCTGAGGCCATCAAACGGAAGAAGATTTTGGAAGCCCAAGAGGAGGCCCTCAAGATGAAGTCGGAAAACGACAGAATCGCAAGCGAGAAAAACGGCAAACTCCAACAGCTGGAGCAGAAACTTCGCCAGAAAGAGACCGCCCTCAACCAGAACAAGGGCGAAATCCAGAAGAAACAGAAAGAGCTCGACCAGAAGAAAAGCGAGAACGACGCACTCAAAGCGACGCTCGAGCGTCAGATAGAGAAGGCAGACGCCAAGAGCAAGGAACTCGACGACCTCTACCACCGCGCACAGGAGAACCTCGAAGCCATCGCAGGAATCTCCGCCGCAGATGCCAAGCAGCAGCTCATCGATTCGCTCAAAGCCGAGGCGCAGACCGAGGCGGTGAGCATCAAAAACGACATCGTGGAAGAAGCCAAGCTCCAGGCCGCCCGCGAAGCCAAAAAGATTGTTATTCAGACCATTCAACGTATCGGCGCAGAGACCGCTATCGAAAATTCGGTGACGGTATTCAACATCGACAACGACGAGATAAAAGGACGCATCATCGGACGCGAAGGCCGCAACATCAGGGCTCTCGAAGCCGCCACAGGTGTGGAAATCATCGTGGACGACACCCCGGACGCCATTGTCCTCTCGGGTTTTGACCCCGTAAGGCGCGAGGTAGCCCGCCTTGCAATCCACCAACTCGTCACCGACGGCCGCATACACCCCGCCCGCATCGAGGAAGTGGTCGCCAAGACCCAAAAACAACTCGAAGACGAAATCATCGAAGTGGACAAACGCACCTACATCGACCTCGGCGTACACGGCTTGCACCCCGAACTCGTAAGGCTCATCGGCAAGATGAAATACCGCTCATCTTACGGTCAAAACCTCCTGCAGCACTCACGCGAAACCGCCAACCTCTGCGCAGTAATGGCATCGGAACTCGGCCTCACCAACTATGTAAAAGCCGCCAAACGCGCCGGTCTTCTCCACGACATTGGCAAAGTGCCTGACGAAGACCTCGAAATGCCCCACGCACTCGTTGGTATGAAGCTCGCCGAGAAATACAAGGAAAAACCCGACATCTGCAACGCCATCGGCGCACACCACGACGAGATAGAGATGACGGCAATCATATCGCCCATCGTGCAAGTCTGCGACGCTATATCGGGCGCACGTCCCGGCGCAAGGCGCGAAATTGCCGAGAGCTACATCAAGAGGCTCAAAGCCTTGGAAGACCTCGCCCAATCGTACCCCGGCGTATTGAAGACCTACGCAATCCAGGCTGGCCGCGAACTCCGCGTCATTGTTGGTGCCGACAAGGTGACAGACCTCGAGACCGAGAAACTCTCCGCCGAAATCGCCAACAAGATTCAGAAGGAACTCACCTACCCAGGTCAGATAAAGATTACCGTAATCCGCGAGACCCGCGCTGTGAACTACGCAAAATAATTGGAGTTGGAGTGCGGGCGGCTCGCCCGCTATCATCCTCCACACCACAAAAAAACGCTGCGACACCTTATCATATATAGTGTTGCAGCGTTTTTTATTGCTAATGGGTGTCCTGACGGACATAAATCGTTCAAATCATAACAAATCTGACAAAATTGTTATTTGTTTTGATTTGAAAAAATTTGTATGATTTCTCGCGAAGCGACTCCCTTTTTATTTCTCGCGAAGTGACTATTCTTCTGCCGAAACCATCAGGTTTTTCAATGCGTCGGGCAGGACGTCGATTTTAACGGGACGGCCACCCATCGTGACGGCGCAGGTGATTGCGCCAAGCAGCACAGGACGCTCGCTGCCTTTGAGATAGACATCCTCGATGAACTGAAATTTCACGAAACTCAGCCTGCGCATCAGGAGTTTCACCACAAAGACATCACCACTACGGAGCGGTGCCTTGTATTCGAGTTCCGACTTGATGACCACAGGGTCGATGCCCTGAGTGTGCATCTGCGCGAAGTCGTTGCCAGTGGAGCGCAGAAACTCATGGCGGGTGTGTTCGAGATAATTCTGATATACGGCATTATTGACAATGCCCTGGAGGTCGCACTCGTAATCCCTTACCTTGAATTCGAGTTCGTAGATGTATTCCTTGTTTTGGATTCCCATTTCTTTTGATTACAATAATTAGAAAATCATTCGGCGGACGACGAATCGCCGCTCTTGCTCAGCGAGATGCTGAAGATGTTGCGCTGCGAGAGCAACGAACTATTCCTGTACGGCTGCATCACGGAGAGATAGAGTTTTTCGCAAGGCGACGCGCTATTGCCCTCCGCCTTCTTGTAGATGACATATTTGAAATTGACCATCGCGCTGTCGTGTTCAACGAGTTTGCCGAAAGATGACAACATATTGACGTATGCGTCAAACACTTCACGATTGCGGCTCACGACGCCCACACAGACACACTCATCGCTATCAACGTCGATTTCATACGTGTAATAGGGATACTTTTCCGCACCCTTGCACGTGACGAGGATAGTATTGACATCCAACGTGTCTATCTTCGCCTCATATTCAGGGTCATTGTCGATGTTGGAGCAGATGCGCGTGATGTCCTTGCCGAGCATGTCAAACTGCGCCGACGCCGGAAGCACCGCCCATAGTATTGCCGTTGTAAATAGTAAAACGCTTTTCATTGGTTGCCATACCTTTTAGATTATTGCGGCAAAAATACAAATTTTTTGATTTTCAGAACCTTGTGCAATATGTTTTTTGCGTTAATTTCTTATTAAAAAACACGATGCCCATCCTCATTGTCTCTATTGCGACGATGGTATCGGGACGCTTGCAAATCTCGTCCCACGCCTTCGACATACCCCGCGACCAATTGATGTCGTCAAAGATAGCCACGCAGTCGCCGCCATCAGCTGCCTTGTTGATGATGTCATAATAGCGGAGCGTAGCCTCGTAGGTGTGATTGCCGTCCACGTAGATGAGTCCAAAACGCCCCGGCGTGATGAGGTCGCCGATTATGTCGTCGAAATTGCCCACCTTGGTGATAATATTGTCTACGCCGACGCGCTTAAAATTGCGCTCCGCCGTCTTGCTCGTCTCGGGACACGCCTCCACTGTTGTAACCAACGACAACGGACTGCCGCTCGCCATATAAATAGTGCCGATGCCGAGCGATGTGCCGAGTTCGAGGATGTGGTCGGGGTGCAGGAAATGAGCGATGCGCTGCAACAGCCTGCCGTACTTGCCGTATGACGAACTCGACTTGGCGATGTCGGCTACCTTGCGCGGATGCTTGGTGCCGTCGCCCTTGGCTCCGGCGGAGGTCACATTGATGATTTCGTTGCTCTGCTTAAACAATTTCAACGACTCCTCCGCGTTGGAATAGTCAAACTTCTCCTTGGAGAATATCGCCTGTTCGTAAAATTGGAAGATATTGGGCGAATGCACTCCGTGTCCGTTGCGATGCCCCGCCTTTATCAAGTGGCGGAGTGTGAATAAGATATCCATTATTGTTTTTTGTATAATGTCAATTACAAAAAATGCGGCTAAGCCTATGCGGTGCAAAAGCCGCGTGGCATAGCCGCTGAGGTGTTGAATATGAAAGAAAAAACTTGATTCTTTGTTGGTGCTACCTTACGATGGTGGCGTTCCTATCGGGACCTACCGAAACCATCTTCACAGGCACTTTCACAAAGTCCTCGATGAACTTGATGTAGTCCATAAGTTCTTTCGGGAGCTCGGATTCCTTGGTGGCCTTGGAGATGTCGGTCTTCCAACCCTTGAACTCCTTGTAGATGGGCTTGGCTTCCTCCGCGCTGTCGAAAGGCATCGACATTGTGCGCTTGCCGTCGATTTCGTATTCAACGCAAGCCTTGATGGTGTCGAAGTCGTTCAAGACGTCGCCCTTGGTGCAGATGAGCTGAGTAACGCCATTGATCATACAAGAATACTTGAGCTCCACGAGGTCGAGCCAACCTGTGCGGCGCGGACGGCCTGTGGTGGCACCAAACTCGCCGCCGATGGTACGGATTTTTTCACCAATGGCGTCAAAAAGCTCTGTCGGGAAGGGACCCGCTCCCACCCTGGTGCAGTATGCCTTGAAGATGCCGAACACCTCGCCAATCTTCTGCGGAGCTACGCCCATGCCTGTGCATGCGCCGGCGCAAATGGTGTTGGAGCTTGTAACGAAAGGATACGAGCCAAAGTCGATGTCGAGCATAGTGCCCTGTGCGCCCTCGGCAAGCACCGATTTGCCGTCGTCTATCTTGGCGTTGATAAGCATCTCCGCGTCCACAAATTCAAACTGCTTGAGGGCTTCGATGCCTTCAAACCATTCCTTGGTGGGTTTTTCGAGGTCGAAGTCGGTGTAGCCGAGGCTTGCAATCTCGCGGAGGTGACGCTGTGTGAGTTTTTCGAATTTCTGCTTGAAGTCAGGCATCAGGATGTCGCCGACGCGGAGGCCGTTGCGGCTAATCTTGTCGGTGTATGTGGGGCCGATGCCCTTGAGGGTGCTGCCAATCTTCGACTTGCCCTTGGCGGCTTCGTTGGCGGCGTCGAGGATGCGGTGCGTCGGAAGGATGAGGTTGGCGCGGCGGGAGATTTTGAGGCACTTGTAGATGTCGGGGTTTTCCGCCTTCACCTGCTCTATCTCAGCCTTGAAGATGCCCGGGTCGAGCACCACGCCGTTGCCGACGATATTGATTGCGCCGTCGGTGAATATGCCCGACGGTATCGTGTGCAATACATATTTCTTACCGTTGAACTTGAGGGTGTGTCCGGCGTTGGGACCGCCCTGAAACCTTGTTACGATGTCATACTTGGGAGCAAGCACGTCCACGATTTTGCCCTTGCCCTCGTCGCCCCATTGGAGGCCTAATAATACGTCAATTTTCATTTTTATTTTGGTATTGCTTGTAGTGTTTTCTTTGTAAGCCGTCAATTGATGCGCTTGGTGGCGCAGTCGGGGCATAGTCCGTAGAGGTAAATCCTGTGCGAGAATATCTCGTATTCGGATACCGCCGCCGCCTTGTCCTCAATCTCGGGGATATCCATGTCTTCAAATTCCGCCACCTTGCCGCACATGATGCAGACGATGTGGTTGTGGGGCTTGCCGTTTTTCTCGTAGCTTGCACGCGCCGTGTCGAAGTCGTGCCGTATCACGAGGCCGCTCGCCGTAAGCACCTCCATCGTATTGTAGATGGTCGCCTTGCTTACGTTGTAGCCCTTGGACAGTATGTGTTTGTAGAGCCATTCGATGTCGAAATGCCCGTCGATTTTGTATATCTCCTCCAATATTATGAAGCGTTCCGGCGTCTTGCGCATCTTGTTGGCAGTGAGATACTTGTTGAGCATTTCGCTTGGCGTATATTCTTCAAATTCCTGTGCCATATTTTGAGTTTTTGTTGTTGTTACAAATGTATTCTATTTTTTTATAATGTGCAAATATTTTTTTTTACTGATTGTGATTATATTACAACAATTTTTCCAACGCCTCAGTAGCAAACTGCAGATCGTCGGCGAATGTGGCGTGGGTCTGCAAAAATCCTTCGCGTCCGCACGAGAGCATCTCGCAGAGGGCGGCGGGCATCGCGGCGGCATACGAGGCTATCGCCTGCTCGATGTCGTCTTTCTGCCAATCCAATGTGGACGCCTTGTAGATGTTCCACTTCTGGTGGAAGAAGCTGTGCGCCACCTCCACGCTGTCTTTGCCGACGCCGTCCGCGCCGTCGAAGCCCACGGGACGCATCTGTCGCTGACTCTCGCTGTACACGTATCCTTCGAGCAGCAAGGTGCGGCGCAGCGCAAGCGGCTCGGTGTCGAAGTTGCAGCACAACGATTCCAATGTATCAAACTCGTCGTCGCGCAGGAGCATGTTTACTGCCGATACTAGCATCGCGGGGTCTTTGGGTAATGTCTCCATTTCTTTGTCAATAATTGCCACTTCATTTGGCGGCACTAATGTATGGAATTTTTCAATTATAAACAAAAAAAGCGGATAGATTTTACACTATCCGCAGATTTTTTTAGATTTTTTATGTTTTAACATCTTGTGAGCCACTGATGAGAGTCGAACTCATG
>JAFXMJ010000014.1 GCA_017530465.1 Bacteroidales bacterium | reverse complement strand
TAATGGAATTTGGCAACGGTTTTGTACTTGAGGTTTAGCTTTACACCCAGAGATAGCGACATCTCCCTGATGTAAAAAACGTCGGGTATATAAAGGTGCTTGTACACGATGTCGGGATGGAGGTAATGCTTTTTGATGTCGTAAAAAGTCTTGGTGTCCATCGACATACACACCTCGCCAAACAGGGTAAGACGGTGGATATTATAACTAAGCCTTACGCCGCCAAGCACAGAGTAATTTACCTTGTTTTTATCGTCGGCATTCGACTTTTCAATTCGGTCGTCCATCGCGCCAATCAAACTGTGGGTGGATGTGATGTCTGACTTAACGATTATCTTTGGCTGAAAACCCGCAAACACCGACGGCACAAAAGTCGCGCGCCTGCGGTACAGACCGGCTTCGATGCGTATGGGGAATGCGATAGTGGTGTATTCGTCGCTGAATTTGTAAGACGACATCTCGTGCCGCCTGATAGAGCGGGTGTAAGAGGTGTGAGTCAATGTGGGACTCACCGACACCGAGAGCCATTTGAGCGGATGATACTCAAAACCCACCTGAAACCCAAACGAATTGAATTTGTAATCGGGCTTGCGCTGCATTGTATCGTTGCTGATTACAAACACGGTATCTACCTTTGCCATGACGATATTGTTGGACAGAGCCAGCCACACGGAAAATTTTGGCATGGTGTAATAATTGTCGAGCAATTCGCGAAAAGACACGGGATCGAAGAGGGTGTGTTCGTAAAACGGGTTTTTCTGATAAAAAAGTTTTGCCACGCTGTCCGCCTCCTCGTTGTATTCCATCTCCTTGTAGGCGGCGATGGCATATTTGAGGTGAAACTGATGTTCGAGCTTGTCGAAATCGGCGGTGGACATCCTACGAGAGTGAGCGATAGCCTCGCGGTATTTGCCCGCCGCATACAGATTATAAAAAGTGCGCAAATCCTCGTTGGCGATAAAATCGTTGTTGGAAGCCACATGCACCACCGAATGATTGTCGGCGGTAGGTGCGTTTTTGGAGGCGGCGTTCTCGTACAGCGGTATATAGGGCAGAGTGTCGGTTTGGGCGGATGCCACAAGTGCCGTCCATACCATCACCGTAATCGTCAATATGCTGAAAAAAAATCGTTTCATAATTCACAATAGCAAAAAATCATTTTTCCGAAAATTCGCGTCCCAAAATCAAATCCCATTCGGTCGGCGAGAGCGGCGCGAGATTGAGCGCAAACAGCGTCCTGGCGTATATTACCGGGTCGGTGTCCAAGAGGTACATCTTGTTGTCGTCGGTCATTACAAAAAGGACGCCCTTGTCGTTGAATCCCATGCACTTGATTTTGCGGTTGCCGATGCTGTGCTCCTCGATTACGAGAGGCTTTTCGTTGAAATCGTTGGTATTGATGAGCGCGATGCGCATATCGGCCGACGACGACGCGAGAATGCCTGTACGCTGGTCGTATAGGATGTTTTCGAGTTTTGAGTGTGCGCCCGCCATCGTCTGCGCCGGGGTATCGTCTATAAGATTTACAAACTGGATGTACCCGTCGCTATTGCAGACGGCAAGGAAATTCTTGTCTGGAATTGCCGCCATCTTGAATGAATTTTTGTCATTGCGAGGCGGCAGTACATCCGACACGATGTCGTTGTCGTAGTTCCACTTTTTGAGGCTTCCATTGTGGCACAGCACATAAACCTCGTTGTCGCCGTGAAAATAGATGTCGGAGATTTTGGTATCGAAATTGTGCACAGCGTGGGGCTTGTCGAGGCTTTTCATGTACATCATCTCAACAACACCCCTTGTATATGCCACCACAAACTTATTTTGATCTGGCGAAAGCGATGCTGCTTGTATGTAGTCGTTGTGGACAGGCAGATGCGGATGCACATTGGCGTATGTATCGAGGACGTATGAATTGCGGTCTTTGGTGGAATATGCCACGAGAGTGGGCGTGATGAACACCGCACGTTCTATCGGGGTGTGCGCCACCTGATTGTTGTTGTCGTATGCGGCAGACTGTATCTCGCCATTGCTGAGTATTCTGTGCATAAGAATTGAGCCGTCGTCGCCAATGGTAACTATGCGATTGTCGGCATCTATCGTGAACGACTTGAAGGGGGCGTCTTTCAACATTCTGCCGCCAAGGAGTTCGTTTTGTTCCAATGCAAACAGCATAGCGTCATAGAGGTCGGGGCTTATCTTGTCGTTGCCGCCACGGAGGTTCATCTGGCAGGCTGTATTGGCAAGGCGGAGGTTGAGCGACTTGTCCTCATAACTGTTTTTTGCCTTCATAGCGAGGGTGTTGCAGAGGGCGACGTAATACAATTTGGCGGCGGAATCGCTCGCCCGCTGCGCACGTTCCATCTCTTTGAGTGCCACCTGACGCGCACTGTCGGCTGCAAGTTTCTGATTATATGCAAATTCGGCGTTGTGCATAGCACTATCGCGCATACGGTCGGCTTCACGTTGTGCAATCTCCGCCAAACGACGCGCACTGTCGGATTCGTTTTTGGCTTCCAACGCTTTTTGACGCTCCTCACGAGCGACGTCGCGCTGTTGGTTGGCTTCTTTCTCTGCCTTCAATGCGGCATCAGCCTGTTTCTGAGCCTCATCCTGCGCTTCTTTGGCAGCCCTGGCGTTTTCTTCGGCGAGAGTCTTCTGCTTGTCTGCCTCGCTCTTTTCGCTCAACGCCCACCAAGAGAATGCAGCGAGACCAAGCACAAAGACCAACATACCTATAAGTATGCCAATGGTCTTATGACGACGCGCCCTTTCGTCTGCGATGATGGCTTCGTGGCTCTGCTTCATATATTCGTCGCACTTTTCCATACGGTTGGTGGCGGCGATGAGTTTTTCGCGCTGAGGACGCTGCGAGGTGTCGTGTTTGAGAATCCAATACGGATTTGGACGGCAACGTTCATACCAATCGTTGAAGAAGGCGTAGTTGCCGGATGCCAACAAAAATTCCGGGCTGCGTCCGTTGTCGATCCAACGTTGCACCTGCGAATTGAAGTCGTTGTACTCTTTGAGGTTGTCGAGTTCCTCGATGTCCCACTGCGAGAGCATCTCCCAATTTCGTATCAACGCCTCGTGGGTAACGTCCAAAACCGTGTCGCCAGGCAGATACTGCGATTCTACCGAATTGTCCATCATAAAGGGACGGAGCAGCGTGTTTTCCTGCGCACGGAATATATTGAGTACGCCACACACCGTGGCGTTGGTGATATTTGGACGGTTGATGATGCCGGTGATTTCATTTACAGTGCAACGGTTGCGCACTTGGCGGTTGTTGTCGATTTTGGTGAGGGTCTTGAACGCCTTTTCTATTATCATCTTGCTCTCCTCTGGCGAGATGGACTTTTCCGCCCAATTGGCGTTGCGCATAAAATGGTCGTAAGCCGATTCGTACAACGTTCCGGCGTGTGCGTTGAGGACGTTGTTGAGGTCGGGCTTCTCAAAATATTTTTTTTGATAATACGGCAATTTGGCGTACCACTTGTCGAAATCCTTGCGCTCCTCGGCGGTGAGCGATTCCCTGCTGATGCCGGCTATTTTGGCGAGATGGAGCAGGTCGAGAGCAGAACGTCCGTTGTCAGCGGTTTTCCAAAGGAGGTTGAGCGCGTGTTGCAGCACCGGCAATTGGTCAAAACCCGAATTAAGATTGTTGATGAGCACTTCCGTAAGCCTCGACGAAACTCTGCCTCCCGCCAACAATGCGGGTTCTTCTATTACTTGACGTATCTCAGTCCTTTTCAACTGAGGCACAAAGAATTGGCTATAAGCAATAAATTCTGGCAAATCCTTGAACACCGTGCACTGCGATATAAAATCGCTCCTCATCGTGAATATCACATATACCGGCAACTGCCTTGCGATGGAGATTCTCACGGTCTCCAAGAGGAGGTTGATGGTAGTGTAAGATTCGGTGCTGGGCGTGCCGTCGTGGAAGTTTTCGGTCATTGTGAACACTTCCTCAAACTGGTCGGCGATGATAAGAAGGTTTTTGCCACGGTTGGCGGCGGCGGTGGTATTGTCGTCGTCATAAAACTCAGAATTGGTATATAAATCGACAAGAGCGGAGAAGCCACGTTGGAGTTCGCGGATGGTGTAGTTGTAATCGAGTTGCATCTCCTTTGCCGCGCTTTCGGCGAGGCTTGTGAGAGGGTTGCGCTGCGGCTTGAAGTCGCACACGAGCCAACTATTGAACTTTGCCCTCGAAAAACCCGCCCTAATGTACGGCACCACTCCGGCATAGACCATCGACGACTTGCCGTCGCCCGAAGCACCGGTGATGAACGCCATCTTGTTGGCTTCGAGGAGTTTCACAATCTGCCTGATGTGCAAATCGCGCCCCTTGAAGAAGATTGCCTCCTCCTCTGTAAACGGTCTCAGCCCTGGATATGGACAGATTGTCGATGTCATTGATTTCTCCTTAGTAGCCTAATTTTCAAACTGCAAAGTTAACAAAAATTAATGTAATGTTGCAAAAAAGTTGCCAAAACTGATTATTTTCTATTTACAACGAAATAATCAATGTTAATTTTGCTTATCCAAAAATACTTTGATGTCGAGTGGGATGCGGAGTTGCTCATCAACGGTACAAGCCATAATGCCCTTGAACACCTTCTGCTCGTCGGTGCTGGCGTGTTCGCTGTTGCCCGCGATGAGGAGCGGCGTGTTGCTGCTATTGCCGCCGGTATCCTTCCACACTTGACGCGCAAACGGCACAGCCCAATCGCCGGCGTAGTTGTAATAAATGACGCCTATCTTGCTGTGCGCGAGTTGTTCGCGGATGAAAGTATTGTAATCGAGGTCGCTCGCAATGCTGAGAGGCAGTTTGATGACCTTCTGCACGTCGCGGAGCATATTGAAAATGCCGGAAGCCGACTCGTCGTCAAGTTCGTTGTACATAAAGAAAATGTCGGCAGATTCGTGCTGCGACGAAGCGGGCTGCTTTACATTCATTATCGTCCTCAAATCTTCCACGAAGACAATTGGCGAGGGCTTGTCGCAATATACAGTGTTTTCCACGATGTCGCGGCGGATGTCGTTGATGAAAGGCACGATGCTGCCCGACGACTTGTGCGGATTCCACAAAAACATCTTGAAATTTGGGCCGCACAACGATTTGGCAATGCGGTACTGCACGCCCGCCGCAGAGTCGTAGCCGGGAGTGTCGGGCGTACTGATGTCGGTGGAGCCAAGTATGTGGACGCTGCAATCTGCGCTGTCAATCTTGCTATTGGCGTCGTCATACAACAATCCCTGCCCGTCAATGATGTCTATGCCTGCCTTGACGAGTACGTATTTCAAATCCTGCCTTACTTCCGACATTTCGTCGGTAACATCGGCGAGAAATACCGAAAATTTTTTATTGTAAAGATTGATGTACATATTCAATTTGCAAAAATAGCAAATTTTATGCTACAAGTGATTAATTATGCAATTTTTTTTCGTTAACAATAATTAATATACACCAAACGTTTTTATTAACGAAAATAATTGCAAAATGTTTCTAACTTTTAACGAAAAAACAAAATGAAAAGAGTATTAATGACATTTTTGGCTGCGGTGCTTTTGGTAACAGCATCCACAGCACAGAGCCTCAAATTCCAGTCTTTTGCCGACAGCGTTGGCGTAAAGCAGCAGGGCGTTCCAATTTCGTCAAGCGTCAAGGTGGACTTTCCCGTGAGCGGTCCGTCGGCATTGGTCAATGCGTTGAAGGCAACCTTCTCGGAGCGTTACAAGATTCCGGTGGCACAGATTACCGACGGCAAGACCTTCGCCAACAAACTCGCAAACAAGAACGTCGCGGACTTAAAGAAGAAGTTTGTGGAGGATTTTGAGGAGGACGATATGATTCCCGAACTCTACATCAACAACACCATCGAGAAGCTCTATGAGACCGACAAGATTGTAACAATCGCGTATGGCGGCAATATCTTCTACGGCGGCGCACACGACGATTACTATGGCTACGGCATCACCTACAACAAATCGACCGGCAAGGCTCTCGACACCTACGACATCCTCAACGAGGACGCCTGGGAGCAGATTCAAGACAAGATTGCGGCAGGCCTACGCAAGTATTTCGAGGTGAAAACCAACAAAGAATTGGCAGACGAACTGTCTGGCGAGGGCATCATCTGCGACAACAACAATTTCTACATTCCGATGCCCGAAGCAATCCCCTTCGTGAATAACGGCGAACTGATTTTCACATACGGCACCTACGAAATTGCACCCTTTGCAGCCGGAATGCCCGAAGTGAGCATCCCGCTGAAAGACATTATGCAGCAAGGTCGTGCTTTATGATGCTGTCCGGGCTGCGTGCGAGTTCGTTTCCTGTTATAGAGCGCAGCTTTATGCATACTTGTGATGTGTATGCTTCGTTGATAACTGTTGATGTAGAGTTCGGGAATCATTTCGTCCTCGTCGAAATCCTCCACAAACTTCTTCTTCAAGTCCGCGACGTTTTTGTTTGCGAGTTTGTTGGCGAAGGTCTTGCCGTCGGTAATCTGTGCCACCGGAATCTTGTAACGCTCCGAGAAGGTTGCCTTCAACGCATTGACCAATGCCGACGGACCGCTCACGGG
>JAFXMJ010000148.1 GCA_017530465.1 Bacteroidales bacterium | reverse complement strand
GAATAGATGAACACTATCGACGGACGGGTGTTTTTATAGACAAAATGCTCCGAATCAACCTTACTAAACCGACATTCGTCTATAAATGTTTCGCTGTCGGCGCGACGCACTCCATAGCCAAAGTCTATCGAAGAACATCCCGCCAACAGCGTCAACATTATGATTAACAACAATTTAGACATTTAGTTAACGATTAATTACCGCCTACGGCGGAGTTTTATTTTAACGAAAATTACCGTCAATTTTTTTAAAATTACCGTCAATTTCTCTTAAATTAAAATCATTATAATTTTCGAAAATTGACGAGTAATTGACGGTAATTTTCGTTCAAAACCCACAACGCTGCAAGGCGTTGTCTCTAAAATTCTTGTGCAATCGGCTGCGCGGGAGCGAGAACGTTGTTTGCCTTGCGAACAACGGGTTCTGCGACCTCAACTTCCTTTGTTTCAACGAGATTGCCTGCGTTGGTGCCGATGGAGAATTTGTAAACGCCCTTGTCCAACTTCCACGAAGACGATGCCTCGTCAAAGTATTCCATATCGTCGATTTTGACAGTCATCTTGACAGTCTGACTTTCGCCGGGCTTCAAGTTGCGGGATTTTGCAAAGGCTTTGAGTTCGATTGCAGGCTTCTTGACGCCATCAGACGGCGACGAAATGTACAACTGCGCCACTTCCTTGCCGTCAACCTTGCCGGTATTCTTGATGTCAACATTAACCTCGTAACCATTCTCATTCTTAGACACTTGCATATTGGAAAGCGCAAATGTTGTGTAAGAAAGACCGAAGCCGAAGGGGAAGGCAACTTTTTTGTCGTAGGTGTTGTAATAACGGTAGCCAACATAGATGTCTTCGGTGTAGTTGGTGAAGTCAATGTTCTCTCCCTCAGGACGTTCCATATCCACGCCAAAAAGTGTTGCGGGGTTGGGGTTGATGTCGTAGGGGAAATGTTTTGCGCCGGGCACGTCGAAATAGTCAATCGGGAAACTCATCGGCAGACGACCCGACGGATTGACCTTGCCCGTCAAAATGTCAGCAACGGCATTGCCACCCTCCTGACCACCCATCCACGGCAACAAAATCGCGTCGGGAATGTCGCGCCAAGATGCAGTTTCGATGACGCCGCCAACATTCAAAATTACAACTGTCTTTTTGCCCGCCTTGCGGAAGGCATCGCTAACGTTTTTGAGGAGAAGTTTCTCATTGTCAGAGAGATAGAAGTCGGCAATGCGGCGGTCCTTGAACTCGCCCGAAATCCTGCCAAACGTTATGACAGCCACATCGTTTTTGGCGACAGCAGCCTTGATGTCGGCGGCCTTGAAGTCGGGATTGACGCTTTGGAAACGGAACACCATTGAATCCTTGTTGGCAGGATTGGCGCGGAAGGTATCTTGCTGAAACTTAATGATTTCCGAATAAGTTTTGTTCAAATCTTCGTCAACTTCCAAACCTGCATTCTTGAAACCATCGTACAGAGAAACGGTATATTCCTCGTTGACATCGCCCGAACCAATGCCACCCGAAACGTAGTCGTAGGACGTAACGCCAAAGAGCGCAACTTTCTTGATTTTGTCGCTGAAAGGGAGGGCGTTTTGCTTGTTAGTCAACAATATAGAACCTTCTGCCGCAGCCTGACGAGTGATGGCGGCGTGGGCTTTGAGGTCGGGTTTGTTGCTGTTTTTGTAACCCTTGAAATGCGGGGTCTTCATTATCAACTCCAAGATGCGGCGGATGTTGGCGTCAACCACCTTGGAATCGAGTTTGCCACTATTCAAGCCTTCGAGGATGTCGTTGTACTGACGGTCAACACCCGGCATCAACAAATCCTGTCCCGCCTGTTCCTGTGCCACAGCGTCCTTGCCAGCAAACCAATCGGTCATCACCAATCCCTTGTATCCCCACTCGCCACGCAAAATGGTATTGTTAAGCGGCTGAGATTCTGAGGTGTAAGTGCCGTTGAGTTTGTTGTAGGAAGTCATAACAGTCCACGGGTCGCTCTCGCGCACGGCAATCTCAAACTGACGCAGATAAATCTCCCTGATTGCCCTCTGAGATACGTGAGCGTCGGTTTTGGTGCGGAAAGTCTCCTGACTATTGACGGCAAAATGCTTGATGGACGTGCCGACATTCTGCGACTGAATACCGTTGATGATGGCTGCGGCGGTCTGTCCCGCGAGCAACGGATCCTCCGAATAATACTCGTAGTTGCGACCGCAGAGTGGGTTGCGGTGGATGTTGACGCCGGGACCCAAAATCACGTCCGCGCCGTACTCCAAGACCTCGTTGCCCATCGACTTGCCCACGTTTTGCACCAACTCTGTGTCCCAAGTGGAAGCGAGAGCCGTTGCAATCGGGAACGCCGTACAATAATAAGTGTCGTTGCTGCCGGGGCGGATGGGTTTGATACGCCGACCTGCGGGGCCGTCGGCGAGAACGATTGCCGGAATTCCGAGGCGAGGAATCGCGTGAGTGTTGCCCGCCGCGCCGGGTACAATTTCGTCAGACGAGCCTACAACAGCCTCTGTGCCTGTTGCGCCCGCCATTCCGCTGCCCACCAAAAGGAGAGCCTTCTCCTCGTTGGTCATCGCCGCAATTACATCGTCGATGCTTGCCTTGCCGAGTTGCGGAGCGTCGGCACTGCCACCACAGCCCGCTACAAGCAACGCGGCGGCTGATAAAGTTTTCATAAATTTCATACTAATTGTTTTATAATGTTTGTTTGGGCAAAAATATGAAAAGATTATTTGATTAACAAAAATAAAATGCTATATTTGCAGCAAAATAGTAAATCTTTTTTCAAGATGACAGCAATAGAAATCAGACGGGAATTGGATTACGAATTAACCAAAATCCCCGACATAGAGCCATTGCTTTTCAGAATTTTGAATTATGTCAAAGACCTGAAAAACAATTATATACACAACGCAACCGCAAATGAGGACGAGGCTATGAAAGCATACGAAAACAGCCTCTCCCAACAAGAGCGGGAGGCAGTGTATGAGTTTGTTGACACCATAAAAAAACGGGTTGCTGACGTTGAAAACGCAAACAAAAAAGGCGAAACTTTCGGTCGCAAGGCAGAAGATTTTTTGGCAGAACTCAAAAAAGAAGCGAAATGACGGTCGAAATTTTCACCCACGAGGAATTTGAAAGGCAATTCAAACGCTATTGCAAAAAATATCATTCATTAATAGATGATTACGAGGCATTTCTCCATAGCATCAAAGCAAACCCATTTCAAGGCGCGAGTTTAGGGAAAGGCGTTCACAAAGTTAGAATGGCTGTAAGCGACAAGGGCGGCGGCAAAAGCGGCGGAATGAGAGTCATAACATACTCTGTCACAAAGCGCGACGACGGTACAATAAACG
>JAFXMJ010000147.1 GCA_017530465.1 Bacteroidales bacterium | reverse complement strand
TGACTGACATCATATTTTTCCTCAAAATTGGAATAAACCGTAACGCCAAACACCGTCAACTTCGACACATCAAACTCCGCCTTTTTGTTGCCATTGTCGGCGAGCATATTTTGAACGCGGCTTACACCTTGATTGAACATATTGACGTATTTCATCTCCTTCATTGCCTCGGCAACTACGGGATTGCGGTAATCGTTGACGTATGGGAAATTTTCGGGACGCGCCTCGCCATACAGTCCGCCGGGGTTCATTATCTCCACATAATTGTCAAACTGATACAGGCGCACAGGCATATTAGACTGATAATCACGGTGCATACAGGCGTTCATCATCAATTCGCGCAAGGCCTTTTCGGGATAGTTTATCACGTCTTTTTCCTTAAAAAGGCTTACTGCAACAGGCCTCTGCATCACAACAGCATTGCCGACAAAAGTCTCCAATGCCGGTATCATTGTGAACAGCGAACCTTGGAAACGCCTTTCGTTTAAGATGTTGCCGCCCTTTGCATCTCCCTCAAAACGCACGTACTGCACATACGCACCCGGCATAAAATAACGTGGATTTTTGCCAAACAATATTATACCAGCGTATGTAGGGCAATCGTGCCGCCTGTCGTAAAGACGTATCGACGCCAACTGTTCTTTGATGTCGCGGGTGTCCTGCGCAAGTATTTCGGGGTCAACCACAGAGGGCAGGTAACTATTTCTTATAACATTCAAATCCATATCGTCTATCGTGGCGTCGAGGCACGGCGTAGCGTCAAAAGATGCCATATAAGCAGTGCGACGCTCTATCAACACACGCTCCTCCACCTCGCTCGCTATGTCGCGGCGCGGCCCTATGCGCACGAAGACTCGCCCACGATAACGCACAGGCGGTATCAACGACGGCGACACTTCTACGACGAGCAAATCGCCCTCGTCAAACTCAAACCTCTCCACGCTCATCACCGGCAACGGCAGTATATTGCCATCGGAACGAATAGCGGCTATTTTTTTCATAAGTGCGTCGCCAACTTTAAGCCCGCAGAGCGAGCCGTCGTCGTTGGCACCTATAAAGAGATAGCCCTTCTCGCGCGAATCGGGCAAGTCGTTGGCAAAAGCGCATATAGCCTCGCAAAACTTGTCCATATTGCCGGTGGAGACCGTCTTTTCAACACGGAAAGTTTCGGTGCTATTCAGGAGCGACGATATTTCGGATTTGGTTATCATACGACATTTTATTTGCCACAAAGATAACGCAATCTTTTATTATGTGCAAAAAAATTGCTACCTTTGCCCCGTCAAAAAAAACACATACAAAAATGAAACTGAGCAAATTATTACTGATAATAGCGGCAATCGTAGCAGTAGTGCCGTCGTGCAAGAAGACCACTACACAATTGGAAGACGACACCAAAGCCATCAAGAGTTACCTCTCCGCCAACGGCATCACCACAGAGGAAAGCACCAACGTTTTCTACCAGGTAATCACCGAAGGCAAGGGCGAGCAGTGCATCCCCGGCGACACCGTGGCAATCAAATACCAGGCGTCAACAATAGAAAACCCGACCAACATCTTTGAGAAAAACGAAGGCAACAAGGCTGTGATTTATTACCTGCCCACCACGCTCGGCGGCACTGCAACTGGCGGCCCGGCACCTATTTACGGACTCCAAATAGGACTTACAACAATGAAGGAAGGCGGCAAGTCCAAATTTTACATACCGTCGTCATACGCCTACGGAGCGTCCAAGATAAGCACCGACAGCATCGAATACGCCAACCTCATATACGAAGTGGAACTCTGCGAAATCATCCACCGTGACAAGAAACATTGACATAATACCCGCGCCCGCGCTCTACCAATACCAGCGCAAAGGCGGCACAGTGGTATTGATAGACGTGTTGAGATTCACCTCCACGCTCACCACCGCGCTCGCCAACGGAGCATTGTGGGCTGAGGCGTATCCCGACGCGGACAAGGCGTTGTCACTCAAAGACGAAGGCTACATTGCAATAGGCGAACGCAACGGATTCATCATAGAGGGGTTCGATTATAACAATTCGCCCGTCTCGATGACCCGCGAAAACATCGGCGGCAGGAAATTGGCATTCGTCACCACCAACGGCACCTACACGCGCTCGCTCATCGACTCATACGACGCAATATACGCCGGATGTTTTCTCAACGGCAACGCATTGGTGCAGAGACTTTTGGACGAACACAACGACGTCCAGATTGTATGTTCGGGACACCGTTGCAAGATAGGCATCGACGACCTGCTCGTGGCGGGAATGATTGCCGACCGTCTATTGAAATCGGGGAAATATACCCACAACGAGGACGCCGTATCGATGGCGCAGACGCTCTACAACGTCGCCAAAGACGACATCAAATCATTCATACTGAGCCAAGTGCCGTGGTTTGAGCCGTTGTTTGTAGAAAATCCACAGTACAAGGAAGACTTCAATTTTGCACTCCGACACGATGTGTTTGACGTAGTGCCGGAAGAGGAGTCGCCATTGAAATTTATCGTAAAGCAATGAACAATAAAGTAGTAATAGGGCTTTCGGGCGGCGTTGACAGTGCCGTGGGCGCGTATCTCTTGAAACAGCAGGGCTACGACGTACACGCATTGTTTATGATCAATTGGAAAAATTCGTCCGTAACGCTCTCCGGCGAGTGTGCCTGGGAGGAGGATCAGATGGTAGCCAAGATGGTGGCGCGACAGTTGGACATACCGCTTCACATCGTGGATTCGAGCGAGCGATATATGAGCCACGTCGTTGATTATATGTTCGACGAATAC
>JAFXMJ010000146.1 GCA_017530465.1 Bacteroidales bacterium | reverse complement strand
GGAGATACCTCAAATCAAAGTTGTAGGCAATGCCTCAAAAAAGGGGAGAAATCCCCCAAAAAGAACGTTGCGGCAAAAAAATTGTCCGCAACGCACTAGCTATGATTACAAAAAAGTTTTTCACCTTAGGGTTCACACCCTTAACTTAATCCTATAATTACAATCTAAATTACCACTTCTAGTATTTGTAAGACCTAAACCATTAACTACTAACCTAAACAATCTATTATAACTTTTTTGTATATGCAAAATTACATATATTGTATAAACAACAAGAAATAAAATGTTGGATTTTTGTTCATTTTCGGTCATTTTCTTGACATAAATCAAATTACACTAACCAAAACCACTTTCAAAATGTCAATTAAAACACAAAAAAACATTCAAAATGTCAACAACCAGGTGTTTTATCGCTCCATTTGTCAAATTTTACTCTTTCAGATACAGTTTTTTGGAATTTTCTATGTTTTAAATGGAATTTTATTTGTATATTTGTAGGCAATAGTGTTATTATACAGAAATACAGAAAAAAGAAATCAGAGGATTTTCCCATTGATTCAGGTTGATATTTATTGATATGAGATTTAAAGTGTTCGAACTTCGGATATTGAGCCATACTTATCTATTTGCATCATGGCTTTTTGCATTGTTGTTATTTTCTTGTAACAATTATTATGACCCACAACAATTTGTCATTGACGGTTTAAAGTTTCACGTTAAAAAGGACGGCACGCTGGAGATTATCAAAGGCAGTGAGATTAAGACCGGCGACTTGATTATTCCAGAACAAGTGACCTACCGCGGCAAGACCTATACCGTGACCTCAATTGGCGAATTTGCCTTGGCCTATCATTCTAACCTAACGTCAGTTATGCTGCCTCCAACGGTCAAACGGCTTGAGAGTCATTGTTTTGCGGAATGCACTATGTTACAAAATTTCATAGAAACAGGCTCTGTGGAGTTTATAGGCGAATGGGCTTTTTTTGCCTGCAATGCTCTAGAGACCTTCAGCATAGGTGAGTCGGTTTCTTCCATCAACCCCTTTGCTTTTGCGGCTTGCCAACATTTAAAACAGTTTGTTGTCCATAAGAAGAACCCTTATTTTTCCACAACAGACGGCATCTTGATGAATCACAACAAGACGACTATAGTCCGCTATCCTCCTGGCAAGCATGCAACTAGCTATACAATTCCTGAAGGCATCAAGACCATTTATGATTCTGCATTCTCCCAGAATGAGAACTTGGTGGAAGTTACATTCCCCAATACACTAACGACGATTGAGACTTATGCATTCGATGGCTGTTCGCAACTTCGTGAAGTCAAGTTTCCTAACTCCCTGATGTCGATTGGTAGCGGCGCATTCTATCTTTGCCACAGTTTGGTCAAAGCCGAGATACCCTCTTCCGTCAAATCCATAGGAGACTATGCCTTCTATGGTTGTGAGGCGATGAAGGATTTCGTGGTAAGTCCCCAGAGTTCTGCCTATTCATCTATCGACGGCATTCTTTTCAACAAAGATGCCACTGTTTTGATAGACTATCCGGCCGCCAAGCCCTATACTGAATATGTGGTGCCCAAGTCGGTCAAAAAAATCGAAAAGTCTGTATTTTCCAATAATCAGACATTGACATCCATCGTTCTTCCTGACGGCTTGACATCTATCTGCGACTATGCCTTTAACAGTTGTCATAATTTGTCTAAAATAAATATTCCGGAGACAGTCAAGAACATCGAGAAATGTGCTTTTTATTGTTGCTGTAAATTAACCAGGATAGACCTTCCGCAATCCATTGAAACAATCAGCAACTCTTGTTTTTACAGGTGTTCGAGCCTAAAACATTTGAAGCTGCCCAATTCCGTTAAGCTCATCGAGAGCAGCGCCTTTGCCTATTGCACGGACTTGGCTTATGTCGTATTGCCAGAAAATTTGACACGGATAGACGACTTTTCATTTTATAATTGCACTAATTTGACAGACATCGTCTTACCCAACACGACTGATTACATAGGCAAAGCATCATTTGGAGGCAATGAGAAGCTCAAATCGATTTACTGTAAGAGCAAAAAGCCATTGGACATCGACATCAACACGTTCAGCGATGTTGACAGGCAGAAGTGCTCAATCTATGTGCCCAAAGGGTGTTCAAAAGCCTATGAGACGAAAGAAATTTGGCAAGATTTCAAGAATATCTCCGAATTAGCGATCGACATGATCTGCTTTTAAGCACCTGACAAGAGACTAAAGGCTGTAAAAACTCCAATTTACAGCTTTTTTTGTACTTTATTCTTGTTTGGATGGATTATTCCTCTTATATTTGCACAACAATGACAAAACATGCGAATACTGATAGTCAATACAAGTGAGCAAACGGGCGGCGCGGCGGTGGCTGCAAGCCGTTTGATGGATGCCTTGAACAATAACGGGGTCAAAGCCAAGATGCTGGTACGCGACAAAACGACAAGCCGCATGACGGTTGTCGGCTTGAAGAGCCCTTGGCTGTCTAGATGGCGTTTTCTATGGGAGCGTCTGGCCATTTTTATACATTTGCGCTGCAGTCGTGAACATCTCTTCGAGATCGACACGGCCTTTTCAGGACATGACATCACTAACTTGCCCGAATTTAAGGAAGCAGACATCATCCATTTACATTGGATTAATCAGGGCATGCTATCGTTGAAAGGCATACAAAAAATCATCGACAGTGGAAAACCTGTCGTGTGGACGATGCACGACATCTGGGCGGCCACGGCAATTTGCCATTATGCCCGTGGCTGCACGAATTTTCACGACCGTTGCTCCTGCTGCCGGCTTCTGCCCAACGGCGGATCATCCCATGACCTGTCCGCAAAAATTTGGGAGAAGAAGGACAAAATGTTGAAAAGCAATAAGTTTTGGTTTGTTACATGCAGCAGATGGCTCGGCACGCAAGCTGTTCAAAGCGCTTTGTTGAGAGGTC
>JAFXMJ010000145.1 GCA_017530465.1 Bacteroidales bacterium | reverse complement strand
CCAGTCGAGCAGTCCCGACTTCTTGGCCAGCAAGCCGATGACCACGGCAGGTATCACGCCCACGATGAGCAGCCAGTAGAAATAGAAACGATGCTTCAACTTCTGAAACAAGCTGCTTCCTGCGGGGGCATTGAGCCTCCGGCTTTTTTGTGGGATTGTGAGTATTAATTTTAGTTTGCCGATAGTGCGTTTACCTTGTTGGAGAGCACTTCGTTTTCACCTTTGAGTTCTGCGATTTGGCGTTCGTAATCTTGTACTCTTTCGATTTCGTGGGTGATGTTTTTGGTGATGACGCATATCTTGGTGAGTACGTTGTATTCGTCGCGTATCGGGGTGAAAGTCTCGTTGAGGAACACTGTCTTGCCGTTGAACGAATACTTGGTGAGTGCGGAGTAGATGAGGCCGTCGGCGAGTCGCTTGAGGCCGTCGTTGAAATTATTGACGGATTCTTCGTTCACCATGTACGAGCGTATGTCGTGGCTTTCGAGTTCCGATGCCTGCATTACTATTGCGTTGAGGAATCTTGCGTTCATCGATACAAAGAATCCCTGGGCGTCGAGTTCGTAGTATCCTGCCGAATTGTTGAGGATGTACTGGTTGGTCATCAGTTCGTCCTTGAGTTTTTCGTTTTTGTCGTTGAGCTTCTGGATGACCGACGCATTGGTCTCCGCCTGATTCTCGAAGTCGTCGTGGAGCTTCTGGTATTTGACAGCCTCACGCTTATTGAGTTCTTCGAGGTTTTCGATTTTCGATTTGAGGGTCTCGATGTTTTTATGCACCTCAGCCTCCTGCTGTGCGAGACGCTCCGATTTTTGGTGCGACTCTTCGAGGAGCTTGGCGGTGTTCATATTGATTTTTACACTTGCGATGGTCGATGCGATGGTCTCGCCAATCTTCTCGATAAATTCCACTTGGTATTTTTCGATTACTTGGAATGATGCCAACTCCACGATGCCGTATGTCTCGGCGTTTACCTTGAGCGGCACGATTACGAGGCATGTGGGGTCTGCTTCGCCGAGACCGCTGCTGATGTGGACGTATCCCTTGGGGATGTCGGTCATATAGACGGTTTCGTTTTCGCGGAAACACTGACCCACGAGGTTTTCGCCGATTTCGATGCGCTGTTTGGCGTATTTGAGGCGGTCGTATGCGTAGAATGCGGTAAGCTCGAGGTGGATGTCTTCGGGGTCGGAATCGTCCACGATGTAGATGCCGCCCATATTGGCGTCGAGGTAGCGTACCAACTTCTCGATAACCCTGTTGGAGAGCACCTGCATATCGTCGCCCGCGTTGCGGAGTACCTCGTTGAACTCTGCAAGACCTTGCGACGCCCAGTTGCGCTGTGTATTTTCCACTTTGCGTTGCTCGGCTTCGTTTTCAGCCTTGATGAGGTTGTCGCGCATGACGAGCAGCGAATTGGCGAGGACGTCGTGCTTGCTCCTTGGCTTAAATTCTGTTGAGAAGTTGCCTTCACCAATCTTGATTGCGAAGTGCGAAGTCTCGTCGAGGTTGCTTATCAATGTCCTAAGAGCCTGGGTCATCTCAGCGATTTCGTCGTTGCCGGTGACCTCCACGTCGGGCAGTACGCCTTCCGACATCTCCCTGATTTTCTCCTTGAAGTAGGAGAGCTTGCGGAGGTTGTTGTTGAGGAGCAGGTATATTGCCAATAGGCAGGCGAAGAATATGAGGATGCCCACCTTGAATGTATTGTCGGAATGTTCAAAACCTTCCACCATCGTGTCGAGCTCCGCCGAGGATTCCCTCTGGAAAGTATTGGCGAGGCGTGTAGCGGCAAGTAGTGCGCGCTTGTAGCAAGCCGCCTCTTCGCCATCTACTGCGCTGTAACGCCTGAAGGAGAAGTTGGTCTTGTCGTTGAACTTTTCTGCGGTATTGAGATTGTCCACGATGTCGTCCTGCAATGCGAAGAGGGTGTCCACGGTGGATGTCACCTGGAAGTAGAGCTCCTTGTTCTTGTCGTTCCAGAGATCCTTGTCCACAAACTTGACAATCTGCGACTTGAGCGAGTCGTAAAGCTCGCCGTGGCAAGATTCTATCTCACTAAGCAGCTTGAGATCCTTTGGCTCGCCCTTGAGCGTCCATTTGGTCGTCAGGTATTGAGAGTTCTCTATCAGGTCTTTGAGTTTCTCAGTGTAAAGCATCGACGGGAAAAGCAATGATTTGCTTTCCGACGCACGCATGCTATTGGCTTCCTGGGTGCTGCTCATCGTCCTGTACATTGCCAAAAGTAGCACTCCGAGCAGGCCAAAGGCCAACAGCAACTTGAATTTCAACGTTAAGCGAAAGTGATATTTCATCTCGTTTGTATGTTAAATTTCTAATTATCAATCAATTGCGAGTTTCTGCCGTGCAGCCAAAACACGCATAATTTTTCTGCATAAAATTAAGCAACAAATACGCCAAATGCAAATAAAAATGCAAAAAAATTATTTCAAATTTTTTAGTGCATTATTTTGAACACCAATTCCTGCAACAATGCGCCGCCGTCGGTGGATACATTGCCCACGCCTTTGCTCTAGAGGTCGTATTCGCGTAGCAGGGAGATGGCGTTGATTACCCTCGGCAGGCTGAGCGTCCTTGCCGCGTCCTGGTAGTCGCGCAGGAAATAGGGATTGCAGCCCATAGCCGCCGCGAGAGTTGCATTGTCCTTGCCCTGGTACTGCCAATATATCAGCATCTTGGAGAAAAATCCGTACAGCGACGTTATTGTCAGCACGATGGGGTTGTCTTTTTGGTTTTTGGCAAAATGTGCCACAATCCTCGCCGCCTTTTCTACGTTGCCATGGGCTATTACGTTCTGTAGCTCGAAGTTGTTGTAGTCTTTGGAGATGCCGATGTTGTCCTGAATGATTTCGGGCGTCACGGTGGCTCCCTTGGGCAGAGCGATGGCGAGTTTGTCGAGTTCGTTGCTAATTTTTGAGAGGTCGGTGCCGAGGTATTCCGTCAGCAGCCTTGTTGAATTTGGATTGCTGACCAGCCCGAGCCCCTTTATATAATTGTCGATCCACGCGGGAATCTTGTTTTCGTAAAGTTTGGCGGACGTAAACAGCACGCCGCATTTTTCTATCTGCGAGGCGAGTTTCTTGCGTTTGTCCAAGGTCTTGTACTTGTGGCAGAGGACAAGTATGGTGGTCTTCTGCGGTTTTTGCGCGTAATATACAAGGTCTTCGATTTTCTTGAGCTCCTGAGCCTCCTTCACTATCACCACTTGGTACTTGGCCATTGCCGGGAATCTACGAGCCATCACGTCGATGTTCCTCACGTCGGTATCCTTGCCATAGACAATAGTCTGGTTGAATATGCGCTCGTCGGGCGTGAGTACATTGTTTTCGATATAGCCGGAGATTTGGTCGATGAAATACGGCTCGTCGCCCTGCAATAGATAGACGTTGGCGTATTTACCGGCCTTCAAGTCCGACATTATGGATTCGTATGTGGCTGCCATGTTGCGTTTTTGTGGTTTTTAAGTTGTATTCTGTAATGGCGTATGCTGCAAAAGTAGTTATTTTTTTTGCCACAACAAAAAATAATGTGTATCTTTCGGCAAAATTTTTTTGAAAGTTGTTATGGAACAGAACGAAAAAAAAGGTTGCGCCATTGTATTGATGGTGCTGTCGCTGGCTTTTTGTGTCGGCGTGTTTATATTTGGATGGTGGCTCAAGGGCATGGGCAAGGAGACGGCAGGTCAGGACGAATTGCAGGAGCGTATGTTCAATCTGCCTGTGCTGTCATCCGACGCTGAAATCTCCGCCGCCGTCAATAGTGGCGACCCAAAGGATTATCTCATCAAGGATTATGTATTCCAAAAAGCGCATCTCGTAAAAGACACTGTGCTCGACCTGCTTGTAGGCTCTTACGTCTGCATCGATATTGTAAAGGAGAGACAATCATCGCTCAAAGAACGCGAAGCCAACACCAATTTTGACACTTTGGCTCTCCCTATTGCAGAAGAGCCTTATTGTCAGATAATTGGCGACTTGTACCTCAACGACGGCACGCCGCTCCAAAAGCCTGATTCGCTGGTATTCCTATTTTCGTATATGAAAAAGATGTACCGTATTTGGGAATCAGAAATCAACCCGCGCAAGACGGAATTTTTCATTAATTCCCGCTATTATCCCAATCGAGGCGATTATAGTTTCTGCTTCAATGTGACCTACATGGCTCAGGACGAGAAGGCGACCTTCGCGGCAAGACTTGGCAACGGCAGGGCGACGTTGGGCGTATTCCCCGGCAAAAATATTGTCCTCGTGGGCGGCGACCGCATCTCTATGGACGATTCAGGCGCATTGGCATCCATTGTATGGACTGTAATGGGCTATTTCTTTATGGCAATGGGGGTTATGTTTGTAATATCCATCCTGCTCAAAAAAAAGAATTTGTTTAGTCTTCGTCAAAACGAAGGTGCTTGACGCTCCGGCAATTGTTCATGATTTCCTTGAGTGTGCGGATGCCCATTTCGAGGTGGTCTTCCACGTAATTGTGTGTTACCTTGTTGTCGCTCTCGCGGGTCTTGACGCCCGACGCCACCATCGGCTGGTCTGATACCAAGAGCATCGCGCCGCAGGGAATCTTGTTTTTGAAGGCAACTGTGAATAGGGTAGCGGTCTCCATGTCGACGCCCATCGTGCGGATTTTGCGCAGATAGTTTTTGAAATCCTCGTCCCACTCCCACACACGGCGGTTGGTGGTGTACACCGTGCCGGTCCAGTAGTCGTGTCCAAGGTCGCGCACCACTGCCGATGCGGCTCTCACGAGCTGGAATGCGGGCAATGCGGGCACTTCGGGCGGCATGTATTGGTCTGACGTGCCTTCGCCGCGTATGGCTGCAATTGGCAGTATGATGTCGCCGAGCTTGTTGATTTTTTTGAGGCCGCCGCATTTGCCGAGGAATAGCACCGCCTCGGGTTGAATGGCACCAAGGAGGTCCATAATGGTGGCGGCGTTGGGGCTGCCCATGCCAAAATTGATGAGCGTGATGCCATCGGCGGAGACGTTGGGCATGTTTTTGTCGAGTCCCATCACCTTCGCACCAAATTTTTTGGCAAATAGGTCGAGGTAATTGTTGAAATTGGTGAGCAGCACGTACTTGTCGAAGTCGGCGAGTTCGCGCCCTGTGTATCTTGGCAGCCAGTTGTTGACTATTTCTTCCTTTGTCTTCATAATATTTAGGTGTTTTTGAGGTAAATAATTACGATGCGTATTTTAGCAGTCACAAAATAAATACATTTTTTGTACAAAAACGAAAAAAAATGCAATTGACGTATAAAAAAATTTTTGCCCAAAAGAAAAATAATGCGTAACTTTCGGCAAAATTAACACGATGGAAGCACTCAATCTGCCCCGGCACGACATCAGCATCCGCAACGACGGGACTCGCACATACATATTTGACATTATCAGGAAAAAATACCTCGTCCTCACCCCCGAAGAATGGGTGAGGCAGAATTTTGTGCATTATCTTACGGAAGATTTGCATTACCCGGCGTCGCTGATGATGACGGAAAACGGGCTCAAACTTTTCAACACTCAAAAACGCTCCGACATCGTTATCTACGACCGCAACGGCAACCCTCTCGTGGTGGTGGAGTGCAAGGCTACGGACGTGAAAATCACGCAGGAGACCTTCAATCAGGTGGCAAGGTACAATATCAAATTCCGCGCCCCGCTCATCATCGTCACCAACGGACTGAGCCATTATTGCGCCAAGTACGACGCCAATAGCAGCAAATATACTTTCTTGAAAGACATCCCTCAATACGGCGACCTTATCGGCGGTCGGCAAGGGTGATGTAGCCCGATACGCTCTTGGGGCGTCCGAGGCTGTGGTATTTGATAATGTAACTATACACACCGGCGGTACATTTGGAGCCGTCCCATTGGAAATCGGGATTGGAGGAGGTGTACATCTTTTTGCCCTCGCGGTTGTATATCACAATGTCAAACACTTCGGGACGGCGGTCGTATTTGATGTGGAATTGGTCGTTGATGCCGTCGCCGTCGGGAGTGAAGATGTTGGGTATGTACAGCTCGATGTCCTTCAAAATCTCGAAGCGCACCATGGTGTTGAAGCTGCACTCGCCGAGTTGCTCCTTGAAGTCAAAGAGGTATTCGTCGGCGGTATTGAATAGGAACGAAATCTTGCCGTCTTCAAGGTCGGAGACGCTGAAATCGTCGCTATTTCCATCTATCATAGATACCAATAGCTGCGAATTGCCGTCTTCCAACAATCCGCTCACATTCAGCACAATCTCTTTGCCTTGTTCGCCTTCTATCACGTAGTCGGCTTCCTGCGCCTGTGCGGAGAGCAGCGCGAGTGTCATTATTATGGTTGTCGCAATAGTTTTCATAATCACTCTGTTTTGATGGTGAGTTTTTTGAGAGGGAGCGCGATAGTTGCGGTGGCGTGTCCGTTGGGCTCTATCTTTACATTGTTGGCATCTGTGCCGCCTACGAATATGTAAACGCCTGATTCTTTGCCAAGTAGGTAGGTGTATTTGTTGCAGTCCTGTACTGTGCGCTCTTGTCCGTCGAATGTGTAGGTGAACTTGATGGGCATTTTGGCTCTCTCGGGAAAATTTATTACAGCATCCTCGCCGAAGCACAAAGCCTGGTCTTCAAAGCCGGCGTACAACGTGGGGACATCCTTGATTTTTATTTTGAGCGTGGTGATGCCGCTCTCGCATCCGGCGGAGTTGCGCTCGTGTACCATTAGCGAGCCTTCCTTGCTCCATGTCACGAAGATGCGGGCGGTGTTGTCGTCCTCCACAGAAATGACACCCGCGTCAGCTGGGTCTATCTGCCATATATATTCCGACCCGTGGGTTGGCTCGTCGATGTGGTAATACTTGGTATCGCCTTGCGACACGGTCTGAATGTCGTCGTTTTCCTGTGCGTTTGCAATGATGCAAATTGCTGATAATAATGCTGTTAAGATAATCTGTTTCATATTTTGATACTTCGTTAGTTTTGTGGCTGCAAATATAATGATAATTTTCGAGATTTTATAGACACTTTCGGGTGAATTTTTTGCGGTCACAGCAGTCTGTTGTTGATGGCGAAAACCAACGCCTCGCTGATGCTCGATACGCCAAGTTTTTTGAAAAGGCGTTTTTTGTAGGTCTTCACAGTGTTCGGCGACTTGTGGATTTCCTCGCCGATTTGCTCCACGGTGTTGCCCTGCGCCGAGAGCCAAAGCACTTTATGCTCTATGTCAGAGAGTACCACGCCATCTTTGTGTTCCCAATTTTTTTGGGTGCGGGAGTATTCATAAAAATCTGAATTGCCGTATCTGCGCATTATTATCCGCCCAGATTCTTGTTCCGACGGCGTTGTGAGTACAAAGAGGCCTATTTTGATAATGCCATTTTCCACCACTACGGGCGTAAAGTATTGATGCACCAGCAGTTTGTGAAAGTGGAAGTTGTAGGAAAGGGAATATTTGATAATTTCGTCGTCGGGCAGATTTTGCAGATATTTGAACGCAGCCTCATTGATTTCTATGAGCATCTTGTAATCGCTGTCGGGGACGCATTTCACATATTCGTCGTAGCAACCGACTTTTTCAGGCGGTATGCCGCACCATCTCGCGATGTTTTCCGACATGAAGAATACTTTGTTTTTTTCGTAGTCAACCATATAAATGCCGTTTCCACTTATCCTTGTGAAGGCGGAGGCGAGGTGCAGCGCAGTTACAGTGGTGAGGTTGCCGTCCGCATTGTCGCCAAACATTGTGTTGGGATATTCAAAAAAATCATTTACGCACTTGTCCAT
>JAFXMJ010000013.1 GCA_017530465.1 Bacteroidales bacterium | reverse complement strand
TTGTCCCACGCCTTCAATTTGAGAGTGTGAGTGCCGTCTTTGAGTTCGGGGAGTTGATAGGTGATTGAGCCGCCGTGAGGGTTGTCTTTGGCGGCGGTGTAATAGTCTGTCAATGTGTGAGTTGCATTACTATCGTCGATGGTGAGGGTGATGTCGTGACCGCGACCGGCGGTGTTGATGCCAGAAGTATCTGACAGACTGATTGTTATGGACGGACGATTGACAGTGAAATTTGCACCGTCGATAGGCTTGCCATCGGAAGTGGTGATTGAGATTTTTGGACCAGTGAAATCATCAGGCGCATCGGACGAGGACGCCCCAACAATGATTTTTTTGCTAACGCCCGACGCATCTTCGCCGTTCGACAATGCAGCGTAAAGGCTTAATTTTCCGAAATTTGCATTGTAATCAATATCCTTGGGAACGGTGAATTTTACGCTAAATTTGCCGTCCTTGATGGTCGCCAAACCGCTAAAAATTTTGGTCTTGTAATCCTCGTATTGGAACGCGCCGTGTCCGTCGTTGTCGAGGGTCTGCACCTGCGACGGTTTGTCATAGAATGTTACCCACGCCGTACCCGATGCTCCAACATTTAAATCTTTGATACGCAAATCAATACGGTGAGTTGACATTGCCTTGATTGTGTCCTTGAATTGGTCAAAATTAACGCCGTCGATGCTCTCAACCTCGATTCCCTTTGTTGGGAACGGCACTATCATTGCTGGGTCGCCCAACAGCGTGAAACTCAACATATTATAATCGTTGGTCTCCAATTTTGCCTGACGAATGACGTCGCCAAGCCGCATCGCGCCACCGTGGTCGGCTTTCGAGTCGTAAAGAAATTGCTGAATATTTTTGCTCAACGCGAAATTTGGCGACGACAAAACCTCGCGAGTGGTTGTAAATAAGGCAATTGCGCCGCCATCAGGATTGAGCAAAAGTCGTTCTGCGGGCGAATCAACGGTCTTGTCGGTGCTGCGTTCATAATAATCAAAATGACCGATGTTGCACGACGCAGTGATGAAAATCGGCAGCCGCGCACCGTTTTTGGCGGAGTTGATGTCGCTGAGGGTGAGGATGCGCTCGTCGGCAAAAAATTTCATACCGCCGTGTCCGACGTAAGTTATTGAAAATGCGCCCTGTTGCAAGAGACGGTTGATGTCTTCGCGGGCTTTCGGATAGGTGTTGCCGGTGGCGGAAGATTCCTGTTTGTAAGCGTCAATGTAAATCTTTCGGACGTCGTATTCGGGGTGCAATTCCTCCAACTGCGCCGCCATATAGTCCGCCTGAGTGTTGTGGACGTTGTTGTTTTCGTCGTCGGCAATGAAGGCGGCGGTCTTGCGCCACGACAACGTGAAATCGCCTTTCTGATATGCTGCAATCTTGCGCACAACAGCCTCCGCCTCGGCTTCGTTTTTCACGGGAAGGCGACCGATGGCAACATCAAGCCCACCGTCTGTCTCGCCCTCGTCGTCGCCCAAAAGTCCAAAATAATCGTCGCTCACGATGCTCGAATGTCCGTTTTCATTGAGCGAACTCGCTGATTGATAAGTCGGTATAAGGTTGGGATTGTTTTCGCTAATGGTAATATTGTCGATAGAACCGTCGCCCAAAAGAAGGACGTATTTCAGGCGGCGACCGTTGTCGTTTTTGTCATAAAGATATTTAATAAAATCCCTAATCGCCGAAACGTCCGTCATTCCCGACGAAAACTCATTGTAAATCTGCGTGTTAGAGACTATTTCGGTGGTCAATTCGGGATGCAAATCTTTGATGCGCTGCGCATATTTAGTCAAATTTGAGGGCGCAATTATCAGATAATCAGGAGTTTTGATGCCGTGGAGATTTTGATTGGCTATTACATCCAAATATTCCGGCTCAGGCGTATTGTTAATGTCAAAAACAACATATCTACCTGATTCTGACGGTGTTGCGGAGAACAATCCCGCGCCGTTTTCCGTGCGAGAGTCAAGCATAATGGGATTATTAGCATCCGTAACGTCCAACGCTGCAAAACCTTGATTTGGCGCATTATTAACGGCAAAATTAACCACCGTGCCGCCGCCATTATAACTGAAAATCAATTGTTTGCCATTGTATTTCAACGGCTCAATTGTATTAATGACAACATAATCCAAATAACATTCCGCCGAAGATGTTTTTTTATTAAAAGTAATTTTAACTGATTGTTTGTCAGAACTTTGCGGCTTGCATTGGAAGGAGATTTGCTTGGTGTCGGCGTATGCTCCGCCACTCGTTACCGGCTCAAAAGTTTCCGCGCCTGAGCCGTCCCCCCACTCCACCGTGTAGCCATTCTTAACCGAAGAGCGGCAAATCATCGACGTAATTATCTTGCCCGATTTTGGCGCGGCATTGCACTGAAAATCAATCTGTTGTTCATTATTATAAAAAAAATTTTCACCGTACCAATTGCGCCCGCTCATCGTCAAATTCACCAAATCTTCCTCGTGTCCGTACCAAAAATTACCTTCCGTAACTTGCTGACCTGCCGATTGATACGCGGACTTCTGCATCGAATTGTCTGAGCCGTTGTCATTGTCGGTCAAAAAATAAAAAGCCTTCCTATTATATAAGTGTCGCCGTGGCAAAATCATATCCGCCTCCGCATCCCGTGCCCAAATATCCGCGCCCGTCGCATAAAAAAAGATGGCGTCGTTGCTGCGAAAAACCTTGTTTTCGTGCAAATCGTTGGTGCGCGGCGAATTGTTCACGAAAGGCAACATCCCGTCGTGATTGCCGTAAACTCTCACTTTTTGCGGGTCAGCGAATCCGAGCGACCTCAATTTTGAATACGGCAAACGGTAAACGCCATCGGTCTCCACGGCGACCTGCACCCATCGCCCCGTCCGCAAAACCGACTGCGCGGCACACCCCACCGCAATCAAAACGTTAATTAACAAAAATAGGATTCGCTTCATAAACGTAAATTTCTGTGAGACAGCCGCCTTACGGCGGATGTGTTTTTTTGAACGTCAATTACCGTCAATTTTTTCGTCAATTAACATCAATTTCTTTTAAAAAAAAATTGACGGTAATTTTCGTTTAATTGACGGTAATTGACGTTTACTCCCCCGACGCCGTAGGCGGCGGCACAGGCGTATTTTTCGGATAGACACCGTTTTCCGCACCTTTTTGGAGCATCAATTCACGTGCTGCGTCGAAGGTGTTTTCGATTTTGCCGTCGAGGATGGAGTCTTTGATGCAGTCTTTGATGACACCAACAAGGCGGCAGGGTTTGAGATCGAAGGTTTCCATAATGTAATTGCCGTCGATTGGTGGCTGCCACGTGCGGCGGAAGTCCTTGGCTTCCAATTCCTTAATCTTGCGGCGGACAATCTTGTAATTTTCGAGAAACTTCTTCTTCTTCTCCTCGATTTTTGGCGTGATGTCCGCCTCGCACAATATCATCAGGTCGTCGAGATCCTCGCCCGCGTCGTACATCAGACGGCGCACAGCGGAATCCGAAATGTCGTCGTTGCTGATTGGAATAGCCCTGTGGTGCATCCCAACCATCTTTTGAACAAATTTCATCTTGGCGTCGAGCGGCAATTTCAATTGCTTGAACAACGCCGGCACCATCTTCGCGCCAATAAATTCGTGGCTGTGGAAAGTCCACGCGCCGTTGACGAATTTTTTGACGTTTGGCTTGGCAATATCGTGAAACAACGCCGCCCACCGCAGCCAAATATTATCCGACACAGCAGCCACATTGTCAAGCACTTGCATCGTATGGAGGAAAATCTCCTTGTGTCCGCGCCCTTCCTTGACCTCGATGCCGTGAAGTCGGCAAAGTTGAGGTATGATGAGTTCGAGAAGTCCAGTTTTTTCAAGCATAATGAACGCCTGCGACGGCTTGTTTGTAGCCATCATCTTATTGAGTTCGTCGGCGATGCGCTCCATCGAGACGATAGAGATGCGCTCACGGTTGCGGGCGATGGCTTTTTCGGTCTCCTCCTCTATACGAAAACCCAACCTGCACGCAAACCTGATGGCGCGCAGCATCCTCAGAGGGTCGTCAGAAAATGTTGTATCGGGTTCCAATGGCGTGCGGATGATGCCGTTGTGGAGGTCGTCGATGCCGTTGAAAGGGTCGGTGAGTTCGCCAAAATTAGCCTTGTTCATCGAAATGCCCATCGCGTTGATGGTGAAGTCGCGGCGTTTTTGGTCGTCCTCGATAGTTCCGTTTTCAACAATCGGCTTGCGCGAATTGCGGTCGTAGGATTCCTTGCGAGCACCCACAAATTCGAGTTCGCAGCCCTTGTAACGCAGCATTGCAGTCCCAAAATTCCTGTAAACCACCACGTCGCGCTTGCAACGGAGGTGTTCGCCCACTTTCTGCGCAAACTCGATGCCGCTGCCCGCCACCACAAAGTCGATGTCCTTGCTTGGGATGCCGAGCAGCAAATCCCTCACATATCCACCTATAACGTATGTTTCCAAGCCGGTACGCTCCGCCACGAGGGCAATGTGATTGAAAATCGGATTGTCCAACTTGTGCCTTAGATTAGTCATAATTGTAAGATTTCAAAAATAATTTGCAAAATTAGACTAAATTTTTGTAATTTTTGTATGGAATGTTGATTTTTTTTTGTGAACTTTGCATCGTCAAATCATCAATGCTTTTATTAGACGTGGCACAATGATTGTTTTCAGATGCCATAAAGACAGACAATGAGACCTCTGACATACATATTGACGCTTGTGACGTTGCTCATTTTGGGCAGCGCAGATGTCCGCGCCCAATACGTAATGGAATGGGCGCAGACTTTTGGCGGCAATGGCTGGGACGAGGCGAATACCTGCATCGAACTACGCAACGGCGATTATGTAATTGCCGGATTTGCCAAACTCGAACAGAAAAACCTCTGGATTGTCAAGATGCGCAACAACGGCGAAGGACGCTGGGGCAAGGTTTTGGACGAGTACCTTTCGTCAAGTGCCAATGGAATGATACAGGATTCGGATTCCAACATCGTAGTTGTGGGACACGCCACCCGCAAACGCGAATACCAGAGCAACCTCCTCATTATGAAAATAGACACCACCGGCAACATCATTTGGCAGAAGACCTACGGCGGCGACGGCGACGAGGAGGGACACGCCATCATCGAATGTAAGGACGGCGGATATGCCATCGCAGGAATGACGAGCAGCAATGCCGACGTGGACCCAAACTGGTACGTTATGAAGGTGGACCACAACGGCAACCAACTCTGGGACCAACAGTTTGGCAGCGGCAGCCCCGACTGCGCCCTCTCCATCGCCCAGACCTACGACGACGGATTTGTGGTAACGGGCTACCTCGGCACCAACGACGGCGGGCGCAAGTTGATGTCAATCGTAAAATTTTCAGCCGACGGCACCGACGAATGGTCGCAATGGTATTATATAAATGATTGGTGCGCAGGCACTTCAATCGTAGCCACACGCGACAGTATGATAGTGGCGGCGGGATACACCAAGGCATACACAATTACAGACTTCGACGCACTTTTGGTTAAGACCGATATGAACGGCGACACCCTCTGGACGCGAACATTTGGCGACGAAGACTGGCAGGAGGCGACGGGATTGATTGAGGCATACGACAACACATTCGTACTCAGCGGCTTCACATCGTCCAATAGGAAAGACCATTCGAGCTTCCTGATGATGAAATTCGACTCACGCGGCAACCTGATGTGGAACCAGGCATTCAAGCGCAAAAGTCAAGACTACGCCAAATCCATCGTTGAAACCCGCGACAACGGCATCCTGCTCGCCGGCACTACATTCTCATTTGGCAAAGGCTGGGATATGGCGGTATTGAAGATGCAGCCCGAAGAACGCACCGAGCTATTCTTCTCATTCCCAAGCGATTCACTGTCCACAACGCTGCGCAAGACGCTCAATTTCGAGATGTGCCTCAATAGTTTTGGTGTGCCGATAGAAGTAATGGTATCAGTGAACGGCAGGGTGCAGATTATCGACAACGACTTCCACAAAATCGCCGCCGAAGACCTCAAAGGCGGCTGCGACTACCCGCTATCATACACTGTCAACCTCCGCCCGGGCAAAAACATCATCAAGGTGGAAGTAGTTGATTATAAGAATTATACATTTGAAAAAGAGATAGAAGTGTACCGACTACCAGGCTACGACTTCATCCGGTGACGACATTTGCAACTATATGGTTACTAAATACCTAATAAAAACTACACAACAATGAAAAGAGTTATTAACACACTGCTCACACTGCTGCTATTGATAGTGATTACAATTAACGCATCGGCACAACGCGCCGACCTCCGCGCAATGTCAGGCGATATTTTTTATTGGTTCAACGTTAAAATATCCAACTCCATCGACCGCGACACCAAATTGGAGGCATACGCATTGCGCGTCATCTCGCCCACGATCTACAACGGCAACTCACGCAAATTTCAAAAATCGCTTTGGGAAGGCACTGTGCACGGCACCAAAATCGCCATCGGACCCTTCACCACATTAGACGAGGCCAAAGAAGCTCTCCAATTGTACCGAACACTCAAAGACAGCACGGCGCAATCAAAATTTGACGGACAATTGTCGTGGTTTCTCGTTGACGTAACGATAATGGAACGCAGCCACGCCTACCAGTTTGAACGCATCCCGGCGCGTGTGGCATTCGGCTCGCCCAAAGAGTTCAAGGCGGCACTCAAAGAAAGCCTCTCATTCAAAAAACTCGCCGTAGGACCATTCTACGACAACGTGCAAGCAGAGATTGCCAAATCGCTATACCGCGTAGAAGAATAAATCAACAATTACAAAATCAACAATTCAACAAATCACCAAATCAACCAATCACCAAATGGAAGTATTTTTGGACAAAGGGACAATGGAATTTCTGACGGTGGCGTCGGAATATTGCGCATTTGTGGAGAAGGCGCGTAAGTTCACGAGGAAAGATTTTGTGACCAAGCTGCACAAAATCCTCGCCCTCACATACTTGAAGATGACGCTCCTCAAAGACGACCCCGAATACGACCCGATGGACGGCGAACCCGAGGCGTTTCTTTCGGAATATGACTACGAACACATACGCGGCATTGTTAGCGAAAAGCTCGGCTCGCTCGACCATTTCATCGACATCACTCACGCCGCAATGTACGACGGCGAGACAGAGCAGATGGAAGTGTCGCAATGCATAGCCGACGTCTATCACAATCTCAAAAACTTCGCGGAAAACTTCCGCACCGGCTCAGAAGAATCGGCGCAGGCATCACGCGCAGAGCTTATCGGCGACTTCCGCGACACGTGGGGACCTCGGGCGTTGGCATTGCTCGCAGCATTGCACACCTTTGTATATAGTCCCGAAATAGACGACGAAGAAGACGAGTATTACAACAACACCAATCGTCCACGCTCCACCGGCAACTCCCTGTTGGACAACTATATGGACAGTTACCGACAAAGAAGTTGACAATGAATTATTAACTAAAAAAACATACCCATTATGCTAAAGAAAGTATTATTTGCAGCATTGATCTCGACATTGTTGCTCTCGTGCATGAAAACCACGAAAACCGTAGTCCATAAGCCTACCAACAATCCCACTACCACGACTACGACAACGCAGACCAAAGACGGCGGCAGGCACATCAACATCCACGGCAAAAAGACCGACAACAAGACCGACAACAAGACCGACAACAACTACGGCTCTTACGCTCTGTACAATCAGAAATTCAACATGACGCTCAAGGGCAACGAGGATCTCAAATTCCTCAAAGAGCTTGCATCGTGGCTCGGCACGCCTTACAAATACGGCGGCACTACCAAGGGCAAAGGCACCGACTGTTCTGGATTCGTAATGACAGCGTACCAAAACGCATACGGCATCAAGCTCAACCGCGTAGCAGGTTCGATGGTTGCCAACGTCAACAAGGTGGATCGCAATTCCCTCCAATGTGGCGACCTCCTCTTCTTCGGCACAGCCAAAAACATCTATCATGTGGGCATCTCACTCGGCGGCGACAGATTCATCCACGCCGCATCAAGCAACAACATCGGTGTACGCACCGAGACCCTCACCCTCGCCTACTATCAGAAAAACTACTATATGGCTGGACGTGTCAAGCAGCTCGACAAGCGTCCTCAAAAGAAGGAAATCGGCAAGAAATCCGAAACAGTGGAGACCATTGCCCTCCACCCCTCCACCACCACAGAATATTCCGAGCAGATGGGCGTATGCTTCGCCGGCAACGAAGACAGCAAGCTCATCAAAGAAATCAGCGAATGGATGGGCACACCATTCTACACCGGCAAATCAGAGAAAAACGTCGGCACCGACGGCATTGGCTTCGTAGTTAGCGTATTCAAAAACGTATATGGCATCAACTACGAGCGCGATGTGGAAAAAGTGATGGCTCAACTCACGGAAGTCAAGCAATCCGACCTCCAGTTTGGCGACATCGTCATCTACAAGTACGAAGACAAATACCCTGTAATTGGCATCTATCTCGCTGACAATCAGATTGCCTACACATCGGTAAACGGCGTTGCAACTGTTGATATGGCAATTGGCGCATACGACGTGTTCTTCTGCGGACGTCCGTCTAAATAGCAATATACCAACCCACTAACAATCAAATATTTATGAAAAAAAGATTTTTAATGACTGCAACGGTAACGGCGACATTGCTCCTATCCTCGGCATCATGCACCTTGGCCGAAGACGATTGGAATCCGTTGCCCGAAGCCGACACCGCTCAGTCAGTAAACGACGACTACGAAAAATACGGCAAGAAACTCGGCGTCAAGTTCAAAGGCACTGAGGACATCGAGCTCATCAAGGAAGTGGCGTCGTGGCTCGGCACACCTTATAAATACGCCGACAATACCAAAGGCAAAGGCACCGACTGTTCGGGATTTGTCTCCACAGTGTTCAAAAACGTATATGGAGAAAAACTCTACCGCACATCCGGCTCCATGGTGCTGAATGTCAACAAGGTGGAGCGCGACGCCCTCGAATGTGGCGACATCCTATTCTTCGCCAACGCAAAGGGCAATATCTACCATGTGGCCATCTACCTCGGCGACAACATCTTCATACATTCCGCCACGAGCAACAATGTTGGAGTCAAGACCGAGACCCTCACGCTCAATTATTACAAGGAGCATTACTACATGGCGGGACGCGTCAAGAGCCTCGACAAGCGCAACGCCAGCGCAACGCCGCAGCCCGAAAAACCCGCGCAGCCCGTTGACGAAACCCACACAATCACCGAAAAACCATCCTCTTACGAAGAATTTTCGGAGCAGATGGACGTAGCTTTCACCGGCAACGAAAACAAAAAGCTCCTCACCGAAATCAGCGAATGGATGGGCACGCCATTCTACTCCGGCAAATCAGAAAAGAATGTCGGCACCGACGGCATAGGATTCGTAGTGAGCGTATTCAAAAACGTCTATGGCACGTCATACGAGCGCGATGTGGAGAAGTTGATGGCAGCAACCAAAGAAGTCAAGAAAGACGACCTCCAGTTTGGCGACATCGTCATCTACAAGAAAGACGACAAATACCCCGTCGTAGGCATCTATCTCGGCAACCACAAGATAGCCTACACCTCCATGAAAGGCGTAGCAACCTTCGATATGGCAGTTGCTGCATACGAACTCTACTTCTGCGGCCGCCCTGCGACCAAGTAGCAGAGGCTGTATAACTCATTGAAACAATGCAGATAAGACAGTTTGCGCTAAAAAATTGCAAAAAAAATAGAAAAAACTTCATCAAAAATTTGCACAATTCGCCAAACTGTCTTACCTTTGCATCGCAAAAACAAAAACGGTCTTTGCCATTATAAAACGGTTTGGTAGTTCAGTTGGTTAGAATACATGCCTGTCACG
>JAFXMJ010000144.1 GCA_017530465.1 Bacteroidales bacterium | reverse complement strand
TCCGTAGCCGTCAACCTCGAGTACATAGTATCGCTATTGAGGATGGTGATAAGAAACCGCCGTTTTGGCATCTCGCACGAGGAGGTCTCCACGCAGGAACAACAGTCCATCAACGGTACGCCAAACGAGGCGGAGAAGCGCGACCAGGCGGCGGAAGACATCAATTCCATCGAATACCTGCTCAACAAGCGCGATGTGGAGATGAATCAGGAAGAATCGCAGTTTGGCGGCGCGCCGTCGTCGAGCTTTGGAGACGAACCCGAAAACGAACCCGGCATGCCAGACATGCCAGACCTTGGCAACAACAATTCATAAAACATTTTTTATTCACGCAAGACGCCCTACAGCAACAATATCAAAGGAAAACACTTTTGGCACTATGAAACGAATTGCAATCATAATAATACTCCTTCTGACCGCCGCCTCAGCGCACCCGCAGGCAGTCAACAATGTGCGCCGCGTCACCGATTCGGTAATCACCAACTTTGGCAACGCCGTGGAGGGCAAGCCGTACACCCGCACCGAACTCATCAAGGAGCCTACCAATTACTATATGGACGAGCTTAACGACCTGACCGGCGACTCGATATGGGTGGCAAATTTTGAGGATTTCAATTTTTTCCGCACACGCACCGACGGACGCTACACCGTGGCGGAATATTTCGTCGGCAAAAACGCGGCACTCTTTGAGGCGGAAAAAATCAAATATTACTTCGACGACAATCGGCTCGTGATGACCGACTACAATTTCATAAGGCACGGCGAAGAGATGGAAGACATTGGGTCGAGTATGTTCGTTGAGCAAAAGCGCATATTATTCGAGGCAAACGGCAAGCCGCTCAAAACGCCCCTGATGCTATTCCGCGAAGGCGAAGGCGTAAGCACAAGCCTCGATATGGACGAAATACCATTCCGCCAAATCGACGTCCGCAAACTCATCTACGACAAAAACATCTACGAAGATATTGCACATAAAATAATTAGTGGAGAGGAAATTGAAAATTGAAAATTGAAAGTTGAAAATCAACAAATCGAAAATCGAAAATCAACAAATCAACAAATCAATTAATGGAAATAACCCCTTATTCTGACAGCACCAAGACCAAGCGCGAACAGGTGGAGGATATGTTTGACAACATCGCGCCCAAATACGACCTGCTCAACCATTCGCTCACCGTTGGCATCGACCGTATATGGCGTCGCAAAGCCATCCGCCTTGCCAACGCGCACCATCCGTCCACCATCCTCGACATCGCCGCAGGAACGGGCGATTTTTCGATATTGGAGGCGCAACGCACCAAGGCGCAGATCACGGCCATCGACATTTCGCAAGGTATGCTCGACATCGCCGTCCAAAAAGCCGAAAAGAAAAACCTCTCCTCGCGCATCACGTTCCAAAAGGCGGATTCGTTGGAGATGCCTTTTGACGACGATACTTTTGACGCTGCCACGGTTGGTTTTGGCGTGAGGAATTTTGTGGACATTTCCAAAGGTTTGACAGAAATCCGCCGCGTATTGAAGCCCAGCGGTCGCCTTGTAGTCCTCGAACTGAGCGAACCCTACAACCCCGTAGTCAAGGCTGGTTACGACCTGTATTTTCACAAAGTGTTGCCCTTCTTCGGCCGCATTGTCTCCAAAGACAAAAGCGCGTACACCTACCTGCCCAACAGCGTGGAACAGTTTCCATACGGCGAGCGTTTCATCGAGATAATGAAATCCTGCGGCTACGTGAACACCTCGCTCAAATGGCTCAGTATGGGCATCGCGGCGATATACGTGGGGGAAAAATGAGAAAATTCTTCGCGCCCATATAAGACAAATATTTATTCAAATCGCAGGCCGTTCCATTTGAGGACAACCTGCTCTTTGCCCGTAGGCTTGTTGTGGATAGTTGCAACGATGTCCTTGCCGACCTGCGGAAGCGAATAAGTTACGACAGGATATTCTGACTGACTTTGGTCAACATCTTCCATACCAGTTTTTACCACAACGCCCATTGCATCGTTGCCTACGTGCGTCATCTTGCGGGTAGAATTGTTGTATGCATAAAATGAGATTCCTGTATTCTCAGTTTCAATAGCCTTGCCGTCGTAAATGCAATAGGCGTTCTCGCAATAGATCTTGTGTTTGCCGTCAGAACAATTCCAATAGCATATTTCGACGACCACCAAGGATTTGGTGTTGTCCTCTTCAATGTATTCGCGCTCATACTTCAAAAAGCCGTTTTTGCCATCGACGGTCAACTTGACGTTCGCTTCTTGCTTTTGATTTTTCTTGTACTTGCACCAAGCGTCGTACACCGCGCCCCACACTTCGCCCATACCATACTCTAAACCGACCTCAAAAGACGCATCTACGAAATCTTTGAGCGCAGGACGCTCGCCCGCATATTTAACTGGGTAAGTCCACGCATCGGGGTCGTTCTCCTCGGGGTAAGGATTCTGTGCCGACACATTGATAATGCCGACCAACATTGCAGCCATAAGGCAAAGAAAGATTTTTTTCATAGCATAATTGTTTTTTGTTTGATAATTGTGCAAAAATTATGCAATTATAAATGAAAATCCGCAACGCTATTGCAGATTTTCAATGAAAATTCGCAGTGGTGCTGCGGATTTTTCAGGTGAATGTTTCATTTTTGATACGTTGTACACAACGTCTCTACCGCCCTGTTTTCACGCCCGACACCCTAACAACCTCATAATTTTCTCCGGCGATAAAATCAAACTGTTTGACGCCTTTGGGCAGTGGTTCAAAGGTCAGACGACAATGGCTAACTTTGCCAGGCGGCACTTGGGTATTGATGTCAAAACCGACACTACTGCCAATTATCTTACTGATACACTTATCGTTAACAAACAATCCGGCAAATTTAGTTATCTTGTAACTGCCGTACATTGGATAAGTACAATGAAGTACGACAGAATCTTTATGAACCTCCATACGGTCGATAAGAAGTCCACCGTTGACCAATGAAAAATCAGGATTGTCAATTACAGTCGCGTCGTTTTGCGTGGAGATGGATGTCGGCACAAATCCACCGTGGCTCTTCATCAAATTGGCAATGGTCTCCACATCAGCCCCCATAAACCTGTCGGTAATAATACCATCGGGATTAACGACGAAAAACGTCGGATACGCCGACACTTTGTATATTTCAAAAATGCCACCCTCCTCGTCGCGGTCGTGGTAAAGCGGACTTACAAATTGTTCCGCCGACACCATCTCTTCAAACTGACTCTTTGTATTGCAGACAATGGTGATTATCTCAAAATTTTCGCCGACTCCACGCTCGTACAAATATTTGATTGCAGGCGTCAACATCCGGCACGCACCGCAATAATATGAACTGAAATTCAGCAACAACCATTTGCCTTTGTGGTCGTTTAAATGGTGGAGATTGCCGTCGGCATCATAAAGGTCGTAGTCGATGACTTTGTCGCCGGGTTCAGGCACTTGGACATAAAGCGAAGTATGTATAATCTTACCGTCCTTAGATTGCTTGACACTATCGGGGAGCATATTAAAAAGGTTCTCTATCTCTCGACGCAAAGGATGTGCGCTGTCGTATTCGCGGACACTTACACATCGATTTTTCAGTTCTTGAATCCAATTTTGGTCTATCGGCATTGTCTTCAACACTTGCAACTCCTTGGCTACTAATTGGGACGACAACATTCTCGATTTGCCAATCATTGCAGCGGACTTGTTTCGGTCGGTTTCGATATTGTAGGCGAAAGTCATTTTTTCCGACTGCCTGAGAATGTCCTTTATCGAATCGTTGATTCGGTTGTAAAAAGCCTGTTTCGGATTTTTACTTTCAACTGTCCAATCACACATATAGACATTAGAACC
>JAFXMJ010000143.1 GCA_017530465.1 Bacteroidales bacterium | reverse complement strand
GTTCAACATATTCGCCTTTGTTGGCGAAGGTGGCCATGGCGGCGGCCATTTCGGCGACGGTAATTTCGGGAGTTCCCACGGCGATGGCGGGCACGGCATCGATGGGACTTTGTACGCCCATCTTTCGGGCGACTCAGGAGGACAACGACCCCACAGGTCTCAAAGACGCCTACAAAGACTATTTCAAGGTGGGCGTGGCGGTCAATATGCGCAACATCACCAATCCCAAGGAAGTGGAGGTAATTCTCCGCGAGTACAACAGCATCACCGCCGAAAACGATATGAAACCTATCTCCGTACATCCCAAAGAGGGCGTATGGACTTGGGACAAGGCTGACTCAATCGCCAACTTCTGCCGCAAAAATGGCATCAAGATGCGCGGACACTGTCTCTGCTGGCACAGCCAATTCTGCGACTGGATGTTTACCGACGCAAAAGGCAAGGAAGTTACCAAGGAAGTATTCTACCAGAGGCTCAAAGAACACATCACCACGGTTGTAAATCGTTACAAGGACATCGTATATTGCTGGGACGTTGTCAACGAGGCAATGGCAGACAATGTTCGTCCTAACCCGTGGAATCCCAACCCCTCGCCCTACCGTGACTCCCGCCACTACAAATTGTGCGGCGACGAGTTTATCGCCAAGGCATTCCAATTCGCAAGGGAAGCCGACCCGAAGGCTCAATTGTTCTACAACGACTACAATGCAGCCGACCCGGGCAAGCGCGACCGCATCTTCAATATGGTAAAGAAGATGAAAGACGCCGGTGTGCCAATCGACGGCATCGGTATGCAGGGACACTACAATGTATATGGCCCTTCTATGGAAGACATCTCGGCAGCCATCGAGAAGTATTCTACAATCGTTGACCACATCCACTTCACCGAACTTGACGTCCGCGCCAACGAGGAAATGGGCGGTCAGTTGCAATTCAGCCGCAACGAGGGCGTTCAAATCCAGGACTACACCCGCACCCTCCACAACAATATGTACTCGCAGCTCTTCCGTGTATTCCGCAAGTACAAGGACAAAATCGACGTTGTAACATTCTGGAACGTCAGCGACCGCGATTCGTGGGTTGGTGTCAACAATTACCCGCTCCTTTTCGACAAGGACTGCAAGCGCAAACCGTCTTACGGCATTGTTAAGAGGTTCAATGCGGCTCTCGACAATCCCACCATCAAGGAAGACTTCAAACCCAATGAGCTCAATCAGCCCGGTCAGGAATATCCACAGGTTAACTCCCAGGGCTATGCAAGGTTCCGCGTAAACGCTCCCCAGGCTAAGTCAGTAATCGTAAGCCTCGGTCTCGGCGGCAATATGGGCGGTGTAGGTGCTACCGTACTCCGCAAAGACAAGGACGGCTTCTGGACAGGCACTACCGAAGGCCCGATGGACGAAGGCTTCCACTATTACCACTTGACTATCGACGGCGGCGTTGTCAACGACCCGGGCGCAAAGAACTACTACGGCTCGGTACGCTGGGAAAGCGGCATCGAAATTCCCGCTCACGACAAGGACTTCTACGCTGAGAAAAACGTTCCCCACGGCAACGTACAGCAAATCCTCTTCTGGAGCAAGAGCACCAACAAATTCCAGCGCGCCTTCGTTTACACTCCCCCGACATACGGCGTGAACCCCAAGGAAAAATTCCCCGTACTCTACTTGCAGCACGGCTGGGGCGAGGACGAGACCGCTTGGAGCAATCAGGGACATGAAAACCTCATCATGGACAACCTCATTGCCGAGGGCAAATGCAAACCCTTCATCATCGTCAACGCTTACGGCTTGACCAACGACTTCAAATTTGGCTCGATAGGACAGTTCACCGGCAAGGAGTTTGAGGAAATGCTCTGCAACGAACTCATTCCCTACGTAGATTCGCACTTCAAGACCAAGACCGACCGCAACAACCGCGCTTTGGCAGGTCTCTCGATGGGCGGTATGACCACCAAGTTGATTTCTGGCCGCAGGGTTGATATGTTTGCATCGTTTGGCTTGCTGAGCGGCGGACAGTTTGCTCCCGGCGACTTCCAGGACAAGACCCAAATCAAGTACCTCTTTGTAGGTTGCGGCGAAAAGGAGAATCCCGCCGGCATCAAGAAATCGGCGGCAGACTGCAAGGGCGCAGGCTACAACATCGAAGGCTACGTATCGGAAGGCACTGCTCACGAGTTCCTTACTTGGCGCAGGTGCTTGTACGTAATGGCACAGTCGCTCTTCAAGGATACCAAATAAAATTTGACATTTTTGTTTCTCAATAGAAGGGATTGTCCGGCAAAAAAACGGGCAATCCCTTTGTTTTATATTCAGAATTGTTTATATTTGCGGTTGAAAAGACATTTTAACGGCATCAATTATGAAAAAACACCTATCATTCCTCATATTACCGATAGTGATGACGGTAATCATCTTTCTGGTCTTCGTAGTGGAGAGGCTGTTTATGACGAGTTTTGTGTCCGCCGGTATCTTGCCGAGGACAATTTCGGGACTCAAAGGCATCCTCTTTGCACCGTTGATTCACGGCGATTGGAGTCATTTGATTTCCAACCTTTCGGCGTTTCCGGTTTTGTTGGGAATGTTGACCCTTGTATATAGGCGCAATTATGTGATTATCTTTGCGTCATTGTATGTAATGACGGGATTTCTGGTGTGGCTCTTTGCGCGTCCGGCGTACCATATCGGCGTGAGCGGCGTGATATATGCGTTGGCGTCGTTCCTATTTTTTGGAGGCATAATGAGCAAAAGGATTGGCGCAATAGCAATTTCGTTGATAATAATCTTCCTCTACGGCGGAATGGTGTGGGGCATATTGCCGAGTCAGCCGCACGTATCGTGGGAGTCGCACGCCCTTGGCGCAGTGGCAGGATTCGTCTGCGGATTGATTTTCGTAAAAGACCACCCGAAGAAAGAGCCAAAGGACGAGGATTACGATTACAAGATACCGGGATTTTATGACAGGACAAGCACGGGGGAGGTATAAAAATCACCCTTTCCTCTCTATCACTGCCCCTAACTGCCTCAGCCTGTTGTCGAAGTCCTCATAGCCACGGTCAATCTGTTCGATGTTGTGAATCACAGACTTGCCGGAGGCAGAGAGGGCGGCGATGAGGAGTGCAACGCCGGCACGAATGTCGGGCGAAGTCATTGTGGTGGGTTTCAGGGAGAATTTGTGGTCGAGACCGATGACAGTGGCGCGGTGAGGGTCGCAGAGGATTATCTGTGCGCCCATATCAATGAGTTTGTCCACGAAGAAGAGGCGGCTCTCAAACATCTTTTGGTGAATCAGGACACTGCCTTGGCTTGCGTCGCCACAACAAGAAGCACGCTCAACAAGTCGGGCGTGATGCCAGGCCACGGAGCGTCGGCAATGGTGAGGATAGAGCCATCAATGTAAGACGCTATCTCATAACGATTTTGCGCAGGGATGATGATGTCGTCGTTTTCGATGTTGATTTTGATGCCGAGTTTGCGGAACGCCGTTGGGATAAGACCGAGTTGGTCGATGCGGGCGTCGCGGATGCGGATTTCGGAACCCGTCATTGCGGCAAGTCCAATGAAACTGCCAATCTCAATCATATCGGGAAGGCAACGATGTTCAGTGCCATTGAGTTTTGGCACACCATTGATTTTCAAGAGATTGGAACCAATGCCTTGAATGTCTGCACCCATTGCAACAAGCATTTTGCAGAGTTGACAGATGTATGGCTCGCAGGCGGCATTGAAGATGGTGGTTTCGCCCTTCGCCAAAACCGCTGCCATCAC
>JAFXMJ010000142.1 GCA_017530465.1 Bacteroidales bacterium | reverse complement strand
GGGCGGTGTGAGTGGGTGTCATATATGATTAATAAATATTCGTTTATTATTTATGTTTAATATTACTTATACTGTTATATACCTTCGTTACTTGATTTGCTATGGAGTCCCAATCATATTTCTTCGTATTGTATTTTTGTTTTGTAGGTGGTATTTGTAATGCTTCTCCAATCCTGTTTGCCAGCGCATCCACATCGCCGCACTGGAAATAACATTCTTTTGGCAGTCCGACCTCCAAATTTGCCGGGATGTCGCTCACTATCACCTTCGCACCATAACTCATCGCCTCCAACAACGCAATCGGCAATCCTTCATGGCTCGACGGCAACACATAGCACGCGCAATGTGACAACAACGAATGTAACTTCCTGCCCTTGATAAATCCCGTCAGCACCACGCCATTGTCCCGCGCCAACTGTTTTAGCGACCGGGAATAATCGTCCTCAAAATCTGTATCGCCGGCAAGGACGAGTTTGATGTCGGAATCCGGATTTTCGCTGCGCCATTTCACAAAAGCTGAGACAAGATGATGGAGATTTTTCTCAGGCACAAAACGACACATTCCTAATACAAAGCGTCCTTCCTTAATGCCAAGTTCGTCAAAATATTCTGGAAAACTGCAAACGTCCGGCTCAGGCACGCCGTTATATATAAGGTGTACATCGGCGGTTCGGTTATATTTTCGTGCAATCAAATCCTTGATGACGTTGGAGATGACAATCACCTTGTCGGCAAACTTGCAACCAAACCTTTCGCCGAGTTTGAGCATCGTCTTTGCCAAGAAACCCCATTTGTCGCGGTCGTAGTCGGGGCCATGATGTGTAAAGACCACTTTCAATCCGCGCATTTTGGCGTATGGCACAAGCAACGCGGGGCCAATGGCGTGGACATGCAAAACATCCGCCTTGACCTTGACGGCATAGTTGACGGCGCGAAAAGTATGTATTACCGCCTCGATTGATTTCTTCTTGGGCGACGGAATATCAACAATCCTGACGCCCTTCCATTCTTCGAGACCATCCGAAACGTAATTGCTGCGCCTAACTACCGTTACATCAACGCCTTGCGCCGCAATCCTCGGAAACAACTCCTCACAATGCGTCTCCACCCCGCCCATCACATTAGGAATACCGCGAGTGCCTGTTACGACGATTTTCAAAATTTTTCGGATTTAAAATATTATGCGTATCTTTGCGGCGCAATGAAAAAGTTTTTTGCCACAATAACAGAAGCCGTACAATATGTAGGGATTGCAATAATCGTCTGCATATCAGCGGTGTGGCTGTGGATTACAGGGCAAGGGAAGAAGTAGGATTACTTAATTTCAATCTTCCTGTCTGTCTCAGCGATTGTACCTTCGTATCCTTGCGCCTCCACGTCGGCGTTCACAATATCTTCGCCGCGTTTGCCTTTCAATGCCTCAACAGAATCGGCACTAAGACCATTGTTGATTTCTGCATTCAGGTCGCAGGTGGAGAGTTTGTCCAAATCTTCTTTTGTAACCTTACCGTCGCGGTAATCGCAGCAAATAGGATTCTCGTACATAGAATATTTCTTGCCGAAAATTGCCTTCATCTTGTGCTTGAAAACCCACCATGCAGGTTTGCTGAAATACTTGTGCATTGCGGGGCTTACCGACCCAATCATCCAGCAGTCGCGGTTGCAGCAACGTACCTTTTTGCGTACCTGTTCCGCCTCGGGCGAGTTCCAAAGTTCGTCCCAAGTCTGACGGTTGAGGTTGCCCATCACTTCTTTGTCCTTAGTGCCGTTGCAGGGCATCACGTCGCCGTATGGGTCGATGAAGAACGTATCAAAACTCATATCGCACGGCAACAATCGTTTTTGTCCGTAGATGTAATTAATCAAACCGTGGTTAAAATACGCCCTGAACCATTTCTTCGGCGAATTGGATTTCAGAAGTTCGTTGACGAGTTTTTCAAAATTTTGTGCCACCATCGGACGGTCGTGGATGATGTTTTTTGCCTCCACAAAATAGAACGAATTGTGCAGCGAGGCGGTTGCAAACTCCATTCCCATCTCGTTGCTTATGTTGTAGAGAGGTACAAGATCGGGGGCGTTTTTGTCCTGAACCGTCATGCCAAAACCGACATCCTTCATGCCCATTTCGCGGAGTTTTTTGAGAGTGGTATATCCACGCTGATAGCCGTCGTTGAGACCGCGTATCTCATTGTTGGTCTGTTCCAAGCCCTCGATGGAAATCCTGATACCAATCTGCGGAAATTCTTTGCAAAGGTCCAAAATCCTGTCGGTAAAGAATCCGTTGGTGGAGATTACGATGCGGTCGCTGAGTTTGTAAAGTTCGCGGACGATTTCTTTCAAATCTGTCCTGATAAAAGGCTCGCCGCCGGTGATGTTAGTAAAATACATACGCGGCAGTTTCTTGATGGTTTCGATGGAGATTTCCTCCTCCGCCTTGCTCGGAGCCTTGTAGCGGTTGCACATCGAGCAACGCGCATTGCAACGGTAGGTGACGATTACCGTGCCGTTGAGTTTAGGGGTTGACATAATTTTTATGTTATTTTCTCAATGATTTTACAATTGGTTTGCCTATGGCGTGTATGAATGTAGAAAGTATTAATGTAGTTAACACTGTCAGTAATATAAACAAACCACTATTGATATTTTCTGACAGCCATATCGCTAATGTTCCCATCACTATTCAATGACTTAGATATACTTCATACGATATATTCCCAAGCCAAAGGCTTATCTTGTCACCAAATTTTCTATTGGAAGTCGCTGTAAATAAAAGGGTAATGAGCATAAAACCCAAGACAATTTTTAGTAAATACTCCCCATAAAAAAAAGACGTATTTATATTTCAAATATGCTATGTCCAATAAGCCTCCTAAAATAAACAAAAGAATGATTTTGGGAATACGCTTATTGTTCATCCATAATACTAATTTGTCGAAATATCTATACAACAATACTCCCCAAATCAAT
>JAFXMJ010000141.1 GCA_017530465.1 Bacteroidales bacterium | reverse complement strand
CGCCAAAAACAAGCGTGAAAATCTTCTTGGCGTCCTGCCTCAACAAGTAGCCACAAATTTCGTAATTGCCTGTGTGTGAGCCTACCATCATAAATCCGCCGGGCTGCGCCACAAGGGCGTTGAACAAGTCCATACGGTCTTCCTCGACCTTGAACCTATCCTTCTGACCCGCAAAAACCGCAAACCTATCGAGTATCACCTTGCCAAAATTGATATAGCTGCACCAACACTTCCACAGCGATTTCCAGAAACCATACCCATAAACCCACCCGAAATAATGCATCGACGCACGACGAGCCTTGCCCGCAAAAATCAGGTAAAACGGCATCGCGAAATACATCATAGCGTATCCCACTCTGACGTTGCAGTGCCGGAAGATAAAAATCAACGCCCTCTGCCCGAAATTGCCGCCTCCCGTCACACCCTTCCACTTATCGGACGTAGTGTTTGCCATAATTATTCAACGTTTGGTTTGTCAGTGTTTGGTTTCTCTGCGTTTGGTTTTGGCTGCTCTGCATTGGGCTTCGGCTGAGGCTTGCCGTTGTTATTGTTGTTTTTGTTTTTTGGTTTCGGCTGATTGGGCTGATTCTGCGGCCTCGGTTGCTGATTCGGATTCGGCAGCTTTGGCTGCTGCTGATTCGGATTCGGCTGTTTGGGCGCGTTAGGCTGATTGCCCTGATTCTGAGGCTTTTTCTTCTTCTTTTTCTTCTTCTTGTCAAAACGGTTGATGGCGTCGTCACCAACGGCGTTCTTGTAGTCGTTGGACGTTTCCTCGGGTGCGTATGACGAGTCAGAAGGATTATTTTTGTCGTTAATCAACAATGTGTCAGGTTTTTTGCCCTCCTTGTTCATAGCAATGATTTCCTTCACACGGTCGATGGGCACCACAGTGATGTTGACGGACGAATGTGGGTCGTAGCTATACCACATCACGCGCTTGAATATGTCGGTCTTCTGGTGATATGCCAAGCCGTCCATCGTTTCAAGGGGTTGACGGACATTCGGGAAGTCCTTCTGGGCGTCGATGTAGGCATCAAGTTCGTAATTGAGACAGCATTTCAATTTGCCACACTGTCCCGCCAACTTCTGCGGATTGAGCGAGAGTTCCTGCTGACGCGCCGAATTGGTGGTTACAGACACAAAATTGGTAATCCACGTTGCGCAGCACAATTCGCGACCACAGGGGCCAATGCCGCCAATGCGACCCGCCTCCTGACGTGCGCCAATCTGTTTCATCTCAATGCGAATCTTGAACTCATCCGCCATTATCTTAATCAGTTCGCGGAAGTCAACACGCTCATCTGCAATATAATAGAATATCGCTTTGGTGCCGTCGCCTTGAAACTCCACGTCGCCGATTTTCATATTCAATCGCAACGATTCGGCAATCTCGCGTGAACGCAGCATCACATTGTCCTCACGGGCAATGACCTGTTTCCACTTCTCAACGTCCGATTTCTTTGCCTTCCTGTAAATTTTCTTGAACTCCATCTGCGGATTGAGTTTGGCGCGTTTGAGCATCCAATTTACAAGCGGACCTTTCACGGACACAACACCGATGTCGTGTCCCGGCGATGCCTCCACCGCCACCATATCGCCGACTTCGAGGTCGAGGTTGTTGATATTGCGGTAAAAACCTTTCCTCGTGTTCTTGAACCTCACTTCCACGATGTCACAGAATGTATTTGGCGCGGGCGGGATGTCGTCGAGCCAATCGCGGATGTCAAGTTTGTTGCAACTGTTGCAGCCCAAGCACGTAGCATTGCCCTCCTGCCCAACGTCCTTGGAGGTAATCTGTATGGCGGAACAGCCGCGCTGTATGTTTTGATATTTATCTATTTCTTCCATTTTATATATTGAAAAATCAGGGCAAAGGTAAGAATTTTTTTTGGATATTCTGAATCTTTTTAGCAAATTTGCAGACGTAAAGATTAAAAAGCATACAGATATGGAGACAAAAACAAATACGGCATCGCCGACGATTCAGGGAACTTCAATATTTGGCGACTTCGACGTAGAAGAATACGAAAGGGATCTCCGCCCCTACACTATGGAAGAAATCAATGCAATGCTCGACGAGGCAGAAGCACAGGAAGGCATCCCCGATGAAGAGGCGTGGAGCGATGAAGAATTAGAACTAATTGGACTCAAAGAACCTGAATTGGCAATGGCAGTATGAAAAATATAGAGCGACAGGCCACAGACCTGCGCCGCTTGTGGCGGCGGGTCTGTGCCCTCGCTCTATATTTGTTTTCGGCGTTTCGGGTTCGGTTCAGGCTCGAAACGGTTTCGGGAAAAGGTAATTACTTGCTCCGCACCGGACGCACCGACCGACCGTAGGGACGGCTGGCCACAGCTTCGGGTTCCACGTAGCCGGAGTGGAAGTCGAGGCCGCACCCGCGGTCCGGGAAGTCAAAGAGCGAAGACGACCAATACTTACCGTCGTAGCCCTCGAAGGAGGGACGCGTATCATCGATGCAGTGACCGGCGGCGGGAAGGAAGATGTGGGTGTCGTCAGCGACGGAATATGATGGAGAATCGCCGCTTTTCTTTTTATATACAACATACCCCTTGACACTACTACCGTTGTAGTTATCTACCCATATCCAATTGCAATTGGTATTCAACGCGGCAAAGTCCGATTGTTCGGGCATCTTCCATTTGGTATTAGTGTATGTGGCAGCGTCGTCGTCGGCTTCGAGGGTGGTTTTGCCGTCAGGAGTTCCTCCTACATACCAGTCGGATTTGTCTGTCGGACAATACTTATTGACCATCTCGTGAATTTCTCCTTCCTTCTTGTCTCGACCGTACCTGTATGAATACCAAGAATAATCGAACTTTGTTGCGACT
>JAFXMJ010000140.1 GCA_017530465.1 Bacteroidales bacterium | reverse complement strand
GGTTGCCCGGATAAAGGACGTAACCGCCAATTACTTCGCGTTTTAGTTTTTCGTCCTTGGATTTGTTGTAATAAATGGCGTCGCGGTAACGGTGCATTTGGTTGATGGCATCCACGGGCGGCACTTCAACACCATTAGAAGGTGGAATCGTGGTATCGCGAAGCCGGTATTTGGCATCAAAAAGATATGTATATTGTATGCCGCCTTCGGTTTTGCAAAGTCGCAAGACAATGTCGGGACGCTGTTCGGTGGTTTTGGAGGTGGTGTCGGCAATGTCGGTGTTTTGGCTTGCGGGCGATTCGTCGTGAACGTGCTCCTCGTCGTCGGTGGTGGCGTTGTACATCAGCGAAACCATTTGCAGTTCGGGGCGGCTGTTGTCAAAAAATGTAATTTCCGACTTGCTGCCTTGCAAAAGTGTTTTCACAAAATCTCCTTCTGTTTTGCTGCCCTTGGATTTCATTGCCGCCTTGCCTCGCAAAATATGCTGAACAATGTTTTTCACCTTTATAAAGCACCATATTTCATAAAGTTCCGAAATATCCTTGACTTCGAGTTGCATTACGCCTTCCTGCAAGTCGTAGCCGCATTGAAGGATAATCCAATATTCGTAAATGTCGCGGTAGCCCGCAGCCTGTTTCATCACCAACGAATCCTGCGTAAAGCCCTTGAACGTGCCAATGCCACGAAAAAAAGGGTCGTTGTTGAGGGCGTAAAGGCTGTCGTTCATTGTGCTTATCTGATTGAGGAGGTCGATATTGTCGGCTTTCAAAATTTTACGCACATTTTGATGCACTCGCTTAAATCTGTCATAAATATTTCGCAAGGCATATTTAAGAAAACGGTTTTCTACCGTGTCTTTGCTCAGAAACATCTCCTCCATACGGTAGAGATGCGACGGATTGTCTTTGAACTCCTCGTATTCGTTTTCCAAATCTGCCGGCATATAGGGCATACGCTCTGCGCGTTCGTAGCGGACAGTGGTTTGCAGGCGGCGTTTGGGATTGTTGATAATCTGACGTGCCGCATCAGTAATTTTATCAAAACAATCGCGGAATATCTGCCACCAAATCAAATCGGGCGATTCGTGGTTGGAGGTGCGGAATGTCAAGTATGTTTGTTTTAGGAACGAATAACTCAACATCGCAAATTCCTCCTCAATGTCGCGGATTACGTTGCGCATATCGGTGCGGTAGTCCATCTTGTAACTCAAAACCTCGGTGGTGAAGGCAAGAGATTCCGCCCGTCCGTTTTTTTCGTAAACAAGCCTGATGTCGGTGCGCCCCACTTGGTTTTTGAAATTGACAGTTCCAAAAATAATCGAATCTTCCGCTGCAACGTGTTGATTTTGTTCCTTGCCGATGGTAAGGCGCAACAATCTGATGCCGTGACTGTTAATATTGGCGTGGAGCGGATAGTCGGTATTTTCAAAGAAAAAAGCGTCCCAATCGGTGATGCCATCTCCTAAAACCCAACCGTCGTTGTCGTCGGCAAACGAAGCACCTTTGCGAATCTGCACACCTTCCGACACCTGCCCATAAAAAGAACGCTTACGGAGCAAAGTGTCGGGCTGTTGGCTGTCTATCAACAGATTGTCGGCACATTCTCTTATACGTTTGCCATAATTTGGGCAAGTGAAACACAATGTTACGTCCTCGTTGCGGACTTGAAGATGTTCTATCAAATTGCTCATTTAGTCCAATACGACACAAACTGTTTGCTATTGAGTGTCTTTGACATTGAGTCAAGCACTTCGTAAGATTTTGGATAATCGGTACTGTTGATAACGTCTTTGAGATTTTCCAATAAATTGTCAATCGACCGTTTGTCGCCCTCAATACGCGACAGGATTTTCATCAATGTAAACTCGTCTATGGCAGCATTGGTGGAGGATTCAGAATTGATGCTGTGCGCCGCACTCACATAGAGAAGTGCCTCGTTTGCAGCACGGTAGCCAAGTTTAAATGGAGTTTTATCTAATATCGCATTGATGGATGTTAGGTAATTCTTCACGGCATCTGCATCGTTGTCTTTGGCCTCCAATCCGTTGATATGGCGGTTGATAATCAGTTGTTTAATACCTTCCATTTCAGGAACGTTGTTTTCGCTCGTTCCGTTGAAATAACTTTCGTAATCCACATCGTCCATCACAATCGACATAGCGCGGTCCAAAACCTTTCGCGAAAACGAAAATGTGGTTTCGTCCATATTCACAGTGCCGAGGATTATGAGATTTTGAGGCAGGGTGAGCCCTTTGGTGCGGAAACGTTGCACCAATTTAGCTTCCGGACTATTTGTCCCTACGTGTGCAGCATCCACTTTGCCCAAAAGATGGTTAAGCATTTCGGTACAAACATCTTCGCCAAATTCAGCAAACGGTTTTATAATCGGGTCGGTTTCGTATTCGTTGTTTTCGATTGAGCGGCTTTCTATTGCGCTAAGGAACTCTGCGAAATACTGTTCCACAGGCGCAAGGTTCATCTCATCGAGACAAAGGAAGAACGGAGTTTCGGGATGTTTCCACGCCCTTGCCACAAATTCCACAAAAGGCGTAAATTCGTAATGCGCTCTGCCGATATTGCTCTTGTAGCCAACCACTTCCAACGAGTTGTGCCAATTTGGCTTTACCTGTATCAACTCAAAATTGGCGGGCTTGTGAAGTTGCCATCTATTGAATCCACCCTCAACGGATTTCGGGTCGTACATTTTTTGCAAATCCTCTGAAACAGAAGCCTGCGCAAGTTTTCTCACAATTCGGCTCTTACCCGTGCCGGATATTCCGGCAAGAAGGATGAAAGGCTTGGTGCGGATGGCGGTGAGGAGGGGGCGGAAGAAATGGCTTACCTTATAATATGTGTGAATATTGACAACAGTATTTCTTGATTTATCAGAGGGAAAAAAACTTTTCAAAAGATTTTTCGCTTCAAGGAAATGTAAAT
>JAFXMJ010000002.1 GCA_017530465.1 Bacteroidales bacterium | reverse complement strand
CTTCCTTTTTTTGGAAAAATATTGCTACCTTTGCAACGACAAAATTTAAAACATCAAAAAACAATGATTACCTTCATATTATCTATCGTAGCACTCGTACTTGGCTACGTTCTCTACGGCAAATTTGCGGAGCGCGTATTTGGTCCCGACCCCACGCGCAAGACTCCCGCATACACCAAGCAGGACGGCGTTGACTATATGCCGATGCCAACGTGGAAAATCTTCATGATTCAGTTTCTCAACATCGCCGGACTCGGCCCAATATTCGGCGCGATACTCGGTGCGCAATTCGGCACGGCGGCGTACATCTGGATTGTGGTGGGCTGCATCTTCATCGGCGCGTTCCACGACTTCTTCTCGGGAATGATTTCGCTGCGTGAAGGCGGTGCCAACCTCCCCGAAATCATCGGCAAATACCTCGGCAAGACCACCAAGACGGTGATGAGGGTGTTTACCGTGATTCTCCTCGTATTGGTGGGCGTAGTGTTCGTGAGCCAGCCCGCCGGAATATTGGACAAGATAACCCCCGACTGGATGAACAACACATTCTGGATCATCGTAATCTTCGCCTATTACCTCATTGCAACATTGCTCCCCATCGACAAGGTAATCGGCAAGGTGTATCCGCTCTTTGCCTTCGCGCTGATATTCATGGCGGTAGGCGTATTGTTCATGATATTCTGGAACGGCATCCAGCTGCCCGAAATCACCGACGGCATCGCCAACTCCCATCCCAACAAAGACACCACGCCAATATTCCCGATAATGTGCATCACGATAGCCTGTGGCGCAATATCAGGATTCCACGCCACGCAAAGCCCGCTGATGGCGCGCTGCCTCAAAAATGAAACCCTCGGTCGCCCAGTATTCTACGGCGCAATGATTCTGGAAGGCATCATAGCTATGATTTGGGCTGCGGCAGCCATCTGGTATTACAAAGAAAAAGGCTACGGCGAATCGCAGGCGTCCATCGTGTATTTCATCACGGAGACATGGATGGGCAAGGCAGGCAGCATATTGGCGATGCTTGGTGTTGTATTCGCACCTATAACGAGCGGCGACACGGCACTGCGCAGCGCACGACTCATCCTCGCCGACTTCTTCAAGATGGATCAGAGCAAAATCTCGCAACGCCTTATGATAAGCGTACCCGTATTTGTGGCAACCGCCCTCATCATCGTTTACAGCCTGAGCGACGCAGCCGGTTTCAATATCATCTGGCGTTATTTCGGATGGAGCAACCAGGCATTGAGCGTGTTTACATTGTGGTCGATTACAGTATATATGGTCATCAACCGCAAACCGTGGATAATGGCGTTCCTGCCCGCGCTGTACATGACTGTGGTATGCTCCACGTACCTATTCATCGCGCCCGAATGTATGAACCTCGCCCCCACCATCAGCTACATCCTCGGCGGCGTATGCGGCGCAGTGGCAATAGCGATGTTCTTCGTCTGGAAAAACAAACAGGACTCCAAAACGTTGTTGCAAAAATAAAAATAAGCGTTTACAACCACATTTCCACCAAAAGAGGCTGTCTAAAAAGTTGTTTAGACAGCCTCTTTTTTATTTTGCAATGGTGTCTGATTCCCGATTTGTAGAATTGTCGCTTGTATTGGATTCGGGAGCGGCAGCATTATTTGGCTCGCTGTCATACATTGCAGGCGGCAACGCTCAAAACGACAATATGGACACACCAGTATGCGGCGGCTACCGCAGCAACAATCACAACACCAAGCCACGCGTCAACCCATATCACGGCGAGCAAGATTAAAAAAACTCCGACACCATCAAACCAACAAGCACGGCAATGAATATATAAAAAACGATGTTTGCCTTGTTTTTGTAACCATTTTTTTCAGCCTCGCTGCGCGTAAGTTCAATGTCCAATTCCGCCGCATACTTTTGTACGTCGGGATAATCTTCATATTTTTTGAGCGACTGACGAATCTGATTGATTGTGTCCCTATTGTTTCCTGCAGGCTTGTACCTAAGGAAATACGCGCACAAAAGCATCGGTATCGTCACAAACGCCGCCATCATTGCATGAAAGTGGGTATTCGATACGCCGCAAATGACAAAGCAATAGACGGCATACGCGAGGCACATCGGTGAAAGCTTGCTTTTGATACCCTCGCCAAAATTCTTGGGAAACGACTTTTTGTATGCTGTAAGCTCGCTCTCAATTTTCTTGACGGCATCCTGAAAAGCCGCCTTGTCGGAAATACCGCTCAATATGGTAGAATCGTTGTTTTGCATGTCTGTATTCATTTAATTATGACTACTTAAAATCGTATGTAGTAAAGGCTGCGTGTAACATAATCAAAATTACACCGAGGGCTATCACAGATACCACAATCAGCATCAGCTTGTTGCTGTTGCGACGGCGGATTTGTTCTGCCTTTTGGATTTCGGCACCAAGTTGCGAAATGAAATTGTTCGCTTCTGAATTATCGCCGTATATTGATTTTGTGAGCCTTATGTACATATTATGGTCACACAATGCCTGATAATACACCTCGTCGGCAGCTGTAACGGGCGAAACGGAGCTGTCAACATTTGGATGTTTAGTATTGACAGAGTTCGTTTTGCTTAGGGCATTTGCCGCACCATCAATTGCACGATCCACAAGGTTGGACACGAAGTAAGCAACTTTTTTCAAATTGATGGTTTTGTTTATCGCCTCGGCATCTGCGCTGTTTTCGGGCCGTAAAAATACTTGCAACATGATTCCCACCAACCCCACAAAAAAGCCTCCAACCGTCACTATTTCGCCAAAATCGCCAGGATACGACCATCCTACCATAAAACAGAACAAGCCCAAAAGAAGTGTCATAATGCCTTTGTTGAATTTCAAGACATCCGCAAATGTAGGCTTGTAAGAGTTTTGCATGGTATAGATGCTGCCGGCAATGTTAGTAATAAGATTTTTGATATTGAACTCCGACTCCCTGCGGGCGTGCAACACGTGTCCGCAATGTGTGCAGACATTGCTCATCAGCGGAAACGGTGCGCCGCAGTCGGGACAGTTTTTGATGTTGATTTCCTCCTGTTCGGTACGGATGTTTTCGGCGCGGATGATGTCGGCGTCAGCACCTGTGACATTGTAGGGCGGAGGCACGGCGGAAGGAGCAGACTTTTCCAACTTTGCGCCACAGAAGAAACAGTCTTCCGAAAGCAGCGGAATCTGTGCGCCGCACGACGGGCAGCGTTTGAGTTGCTCCTTGGAATAACTCTTGAGCCGCTGTGCGAGCATATTGTCCAAGACGGCATTGATTTCCGCCTCCGACACACCTTCGTTAATGGCGGTCTGTACGATGGTTTGCCGCTCCGTGAAGGTCAGCACACGGTCTTGCAGCGCGAGGTTAACGAGGTCGATGATATGTTTTGATACAGCCATAATGGTGATGCATTTTAGATGCTACAAAGATAAAAAAAATGTCAAAATCAGGGGATATAATTCGTACTTTTTTGACAAAATCGGGGGATATAGGCTTTACATCCCTACAACAAACCTATCCTTATCGAACAAATCTTTTATCACTTCTACCTCCTGAAAACCGCAACTACGCATCAATTCTGCCGTTTCAACGCCGAACTTTTCGTTGATTTCAAAATACAACTTGCCGCCATCGTTCAAATGTCCAACAGCAAACTTACTGATGGCGCGGTAAAATTTCAAAGGGTCGTCGTCAGGAACAAAAAGTGCCGTATCAGGCTCATAATCAAGTACATTGGACTGCATCAATGCCTTCTCGGATTCCAACACGTATGGCGGATTGGACACAATGATGTCAAACATTGCAGATGTCTGATAATCAAGAATATCCGCCTTGATAAAATTGATGTTGCAACCGTGGCGTTCCGCGTTGCTGCGGGCGGTGGCGAGGGCGTCGTCGCTGATGTCGATGGCGGAAAATTGGCAACCTGGGAATTTGGTGGCAAGATAAATAGGAATACAGCCGCTGCCCGTGCCAATGTCGAGTATAGAAATAGGCTTGTCCCCCACCCTATTGTCACATTGAAGCCGCGCTTGTATGTCGCCAACTATTTTCAATGCAAGTTCCTCAGTCTCGGGGCGCGGTATCAATACATTGGAATTGGTATATAATTCAATGTCAATAAATTGCGCCGAATTGAACACGTATTCCAACGGCTCGTTTTGTTGGATGCGGCGGATAATTGTATTAACGGCTGTATTGTCGATTTCTACACGGCGGTCGGGATGCAGGATGCACTCGTTGCCGTCCAAACCCGTAACACCGCCCACAATACGCCGCGACACAATCTCCCGCTCCATTGGGTCGGGAAATTGTGCCGTAAGCGATTTTTTGATATGGGTGTATAATTCGGATATTGTCATCATTAGAACAATTCCACCTCAATCTTCTGGATGAATGCCGTGAGCGTGCTGCGCTCGCCGCGTGTAGCCGACGCGAGGGTGACAAGCACGTTGATGGATTCGCCCTGTTTGTCCACGATGAACACCTCAGTGCGCTTGCCGACGAGAGTCTTGTCGCCACTGCGGAAGAAATTGCCGAGGTAATTGTCTTCGGCGGCGATATTTTCGGTGGGCAGGAGTTCCGAGATGTCGTGCTGGAGTACATTGTTGCGCGAAACGCCCCAAAGTTCCTCGGCGGCACGGTTGAAGAGGGTGATTTTGTTGTCTTGGTTGATGGTGACCACGGCATCCAAAAGTCCTTCCAAAGTCTTGTCGCTGAGGTTCTTGACAATCTCCACCTCGATAAACTGCGACTTGACTTCCTCGCGGGCTTCCTTGAGTTTTTTGGAGAGTTCCACCTGCGACTGTTGCAATTTCTGCTCCTGTTCACGAAGGGTTGCCATATATTCGCGGTTTTTCTCCTCGATGCGTATCTGGTCGGTGATGTCATTGCCGATGAAGACTATCTTGGCAGGCTCGCCGTACATATCGTGCACCACGGTGTAAGTACCTTGGAACCAACGCTCCTCGCCCGTCTTCATTATCCACTTGTGGCGACCCTCGAAAGGCACGCCGTTGATAATGTTTTTCCAGATGAGCTTGAAATCCTCGAGGTCGGTAGCGGTGAGGAAGTTGAAGATTGTACGTTTCTTGAGTTCTTCGGGGGTGTAGAGCAATGTGTCCTTGAGCTTGGCGTTCATCTCGAGCACACGGCCATCGGGGCCGTATTCTGCCTTCATCGTAGAACGGTTGAGCGCGTCAATCTGACCCTTGTAGTCGAGGCTTTCCTTCTTGCTCTCGGTGATGTCGATACCGAGGAAGAGTATCTTGACAGGATTGTGCTTGTGGTCGCGTACAGATACGTATGTTGCCATCGTCCAAACGTCGGTGCCGGTCTTGGTGACGTGCTTCATATCGCCCTCGAAGTGCTTGCCACCCGAGGCGAGGTTTTGCCAAAGGTCGTTGAACCAAGCGCGGTCTTTGTCGGAGATGAACATCGAGATGTGCTTGCCCTCGATTTCCGACGAGCTTGTATAGCCGAGTTTGGTGAGGAATTTTTGGTTGGCGTATGTCAAGAAACCGTCCACAGTGTACTCGGCACGTATCATGGTATGGTTCACAGAGTTGGTGAAGCTGATGAACTGCTCGCTCTGCCTTGCAGCCTCTATCTGAGTGTGCTTGAGCGCGTCCATGTTTTTGCGCATCTCCTCCTCCTGGTGCACCATCGCCTCCGCCTGTTCCTGAGACTCCTTGAGGAGCTGGGCTGTACGGATGTTGATATTGACGGTAGAGATTGTGGACGCAATAGACTCAGCCACACGCTCTATAAACTCAATCTCATACGGCTGGTACTTGATGAACGAGGCAAGCTCCACAACGCCGTAGATTTCGTCGTTGAACTTGAGCGGCACTATCACAAGGCTTCGCGGATTGCTCTTGCCGAGACCAGAAGTGATTTTCATGTAGTCGTCCTTGGTCTCCTTGATGTAGATGGTCTTCTGCTCCAATGCGCACGCGCCCACAAGACCTTCGCCCCACTCTATCGAGCCGTCGGGGAATTTCTTGCGGCCGTAAGCGTATGACGCCGTCATCTTGAAATACTTTTTGCCGTCGTCCTTCTCCGAGAGGATGAAGAAGCCAGCCTGCTGCGCGTTGACGTACTGCACGAGGTTCATTACAACCTCGTTGGAGAGTTTGTCGAGGTCGCCGATGTTTTCACGGAGGATAGCGCCAAACTTTGCCATACCCTCTGTAATCCAGTGTCGTTCCTTGTCTTCGTTTTTACGAATGTTTTCCTCCTCCTGCGAACGCTTGAGTTCGTCTCGGAGGTTGATGAGCGACTTACCGATTTCGTCGCCTTCCCGCACATCGTACTGGACGTCGGTCTGTCCCTGTCGCATCTTCTCCACGAAGTCAAAAATCATCCTCGATTTCGACTGCTCGTTGGCGATGTCGTTGCTGAGGTCGTCGATGCGGTGCTGAAGCTCATGTCCGGTATAATAGCCGAATGCAGCAAACAAGAATGGCAGCACCAGGTACATCCACATAGTGGGACTGTCCCTGAATGCCTCCACCACAAGCTCGAATGTTATCGGCTTGCCTTGAAAAACGAGCTCCAGGAACACCATAACTGCCATAAAGCCCGTACCGATCAGGAGTCCCATCACGGTGTAGGAATAAGCGGCGTTATTTTGCGTTTTCTTTTTCATACCCCATCAAGATTAAAATTTAGTCAATACTTCGGAGATGCCTTCGCACGAGTACGGCTTTTCAAGCAGTCCGTCGAAACCTGTATCCGCAAACATTTCGTTGAACTCCTCCAGATTGTGCGCTGTGAGGGCTATCACGGGTATGCTGGAGTACCGGGGGTCGGCCTTCAACCTTTTAGTAGCCTCGATGCCGTTCATCACCGGCATCTCGATGTCCATGAATATGATGTCCACCAGTTCGTCAGCAAGAGCGTCAAACACCTCCTGACCGTTGGACGCCGTACGGATGTTGCAATCCATCTCCTCGAGCATCGAAGCGAGCAGAAACTGGTTGGCAAAAATGTCGTCCACCACCAATACTTTACGTTTACCCATAATTGTTTTCCTTTGTTTAATGTTTGTATTTGTTCCGGAACGTTGACAAGCAACGCCCTTACAGTTTGTATTACAATTTAAATACCATTTTGTACTCTAAAATGGCTTTACTGCAAATTGCGACAGTTTTTCGAGCGGAAGCACCTGGTCGGCTGCGCCGAGCTTGACAGCCTCTTTCGGCATACCGTACACCACACAGGTCTCTTCGTTTTGTGCGGCGGTCTTTGCGCCAGCCTCCTTCATCTCGAGGAGACCCTTTGCGCCGTCGTCGCCCATTCCAGTCATTATGATGCCAATGGCATTGGCACCTGCATACCTTGCCGTGGAGCGGAAGAGCACGTCCACCGACGGACGGTGCCTATTGACGAGCGGGCCATCCTTGACCTCTACGAAATATTTTGCGCCTGAGCGCTTGAGCAGCATGTGCTTGTTGCCCGGGGCGATGAGCGCGTGACCCGGTATCACTGCGTCGCCATTCTGCGCCTCTTTCACATCGATGGTGCAGAGGTCGTTGAGCCTGTTGGCGAATGAGCGGGTGAAATTTTCCGGCATGTGCTGCACTATCACGATGCCCGGACAGTCGGCGGGCAGAGCTTCGAGAAACACCCTGAGAGCCTCGGTGCCACCTGTGGAAGCACCTACCGCCACCACAACATCCGTGGTCTTGATCATGCTGAGCGTGGGAGCCTTGGGTATCACGGCGTCTGCCGAGAGCTTGGGCTCTACGCGGAGCAAAGGACGTTTTGGAAACAATTTGGCCTTGGACGCCGTCTTCACCGCGTCGATGAGCCTGATGCGCGATTCCTCGATGAACTCCTTGGTGTCCATCCTCGGTTTTGCTATCACATCCACAGCTCCATATTCCAACGCCTTGAGCGCGGTCTGGCTGCCTTCTTCCGTAAGGCTCGATATGATGAGCACAGGTATAGGATGCTGCGTCATT
>JAFXMJ010000139.1 GCA_017530465.1 Bacteroidales bacterium | reverse complement strand
TACAAAAGATTTTTAAATAACAACTATGTTTTGAAATATTTTTTTTGCTTTTCCGAAAATTAATCCTTAATTTCGCCGTTGAAATTAGAAGAATTAAAAGCGTAAAATTATGGCACGACCGATAAAAGAAACCCCAATCCTCTATGGCGAGGACGCGAAACGATTTTTAGAGCGTATGAACGAGCATCGTCGAGTGTCCCCGGAAGAACGCGCGCGCATCAATGCGAACTATGAGATGTGTATGGAATGGATGCGACGCGGCGAAGAACGCCAAAAAAAATTGCAGGAACAGCGACAGAAAGAAAAAGAGGAGCAACAACAGGAACAAAAAGATGAAGGAGAACAACAATAATAATCCGTTAGTAATCACAAAACTTACGGAAAGTGAAGTTGTGAAGGCATTTGACTGTGGAGATGCTGACTTGAATGACTTCATACTACGCGAAAGCCCATTGTATCGCAAGGAAAAATTGGCAGTTACATACGTGTTGGAAGAACAAAATGATACTAAACACGAACACATTGTTGCTTTTTTTAGCCTTGCAAACGACCGTATTTCTATATCCGACTTCGACAGCAAGACGAAGTACAACCGTTTCAGTCGCAAGTTTAACAATCGCAAACGGCTGAAAAGCTATCCGGCTGTCAAAATCGGTCGAATTGGTGTGAGGGTATCAGAAAAAGGCAAGGGGCTTGGAGGAGCATTGCTTGACCTTATCAAAAAATACTATATCGTTGACAACAAGGCAGGATGCCGGTTCATCACAGTTGACGCATACGCCGCAGCCGTTCCTTTTTATATCAACAACGGCTTTATGCCGCTCAATGATGAGGACATCAACGACCCGACACGCTTATTATATTTTGACCTTAACGAATTGAATGAAGATTAAAAAACAATTATGATTAACACCAATATCCCCCTCTCCCCCACCTCACGCCAACAATCGGCGACCAACTTTTTCCTTCAAGGCTTCAATTGTTGCCAATCCGTATTATTGGCTTTCAGCGACATATTGAAGGTTGACCAAGAAACATTGAAAACCATTGCGTCGGGCTTTGGCGGCGGAATGGGACGGTTGAGGGAAGTATGCGGCGCGTTTTCTGGAATGGTGATGATGGCAGGATTCATATCGCCCGCCGCCGACCCATCAATCAAGGAAGACCGCACTAAAAATTATGCCTTGGTGCAGCAATTCGCCGAAAAATTCAAGGAATTGAACGGTGGGAGCATTGTGTGCCGTGAACTCCTCGGACTCGCCAAAAACGCCGCAAAAGAATCGCCCGTGCCTTCAGAGCGCACTGCCGATTATTATAAAAAACGCCCCTGTCCCATAATCATCGGCAACGCTGCAAAAATCATCGCCGAATATCTCGCGAACAAACAAGAATAATTGAAAAAAATAAAAATACCGAGGCCACGTGGTCTCGGTATTTTTATAATTGAATTGTATTGTAATTCTTGGGAAAAATTACATAGCCTGTGCAACTGCAACGGCTACTGCAACTGTTGCGCCAACCATCGGGTTGTTGCCCATGCCGAGGAAGCCCATCATCTCAACGTGTGCGGGAACGGAAGACGAACCTGCAAACTGAGCGTCGGAGTGCATACGACCCATTGTGTCGGTCATACCGTAAGAAGCGGGGCCGGCTGCCATATTGTCGGGGTGGAGTGTACGGCCTGTGCCGCCGCCCGATGCTACTGAGAAGTACTTCTTGCCCTGTTCAACACATTCCTTCTTATACGTGCCTGCAACGGGATGCTGGAAACGGGTGGGGTTGGTGGAGTTGCCGGTGATGGAAACGTCAACACCTTCCTTGTGCATGATTGCAACGCCTTCGCGAACGTCGTCTGCGCCGTAGCAACGTACACCGCCGCGTACACCGTCAGAATACTTGGTCTCGTTGATTACCTTCACCTCGCCGGTGTAGTAGTCAAACTCGGTCTGTACGTATGTGAAACCGTTGATACGCGAGATAATCTTGGCGGCGTCCTTGCCGAGGCCGTTGAGGATTACGCGGAGGGGTTTCTTGCGAACTTTGTTTGCCATTTCAGCAATCTTGATTGCGCCTTCTGCGGCTGCGTAGGATTCGTGGCCAGCGAGGAATGCAAAACATTCGGTCTCTTCGCGGAGGAGACGAGCGGCGAGGTTGCCGTGTCCGAGACCTACCTTGCGGTCGTCAGCAACGGAACCCGGGATGCAGAATGCCTGCAAGCCTTCACCGATTGCCTCGGCAGCGTCGGCAGCGTTCTTAACGCCTTTCTTGATGGCGATAGCCGCGCCTACAACGTAAGCCCATTTTGCGTTCTCAAAACAGATTTTCTGTGTGTCTTCGCACATTTTGTAGGGGTCGATTCCCTTGGCTGTGCAGATGGCCTTTGCTTCGTCGATATCTTTGATGCCGTACTTGTTGAGGGCAGCGTTGATCTGGTTGATACGGCGCTCGTAACTTTCAAATAATGCCATAATGTTTCTTATTCTTTACGTGGATCAATATATTTAACTGCGTCTTTGAAACGGCCGTATGTGCCTTTGGCCTTCTCGATAGCCTCGGGACCGGTTGCGCCGCCTTTGAGTGCGTCCATAAGTTTGCCAAGGTTAACGAACTCGTAGCCAATTACTTCGTTGTTGGCGTCGAGAGCCATCTTGGTGCAGTAGCCTTCGGTCATTTCGAGGTAGCGGCTGCCCTTTGCCTTGGTGCCGTACATCGTACCAACCTGGCTGCGGAGGTTCTTGCCGAGGTCTTCGAGCGAGCCGCCTACGGGGAGACCGCCTTCCGAGAACGCCGACTGTGTGCGTCCATAGACAATCTGCAAGAAGAGTTCGCGCATTGCGGTGTTGATGGCGTCGCATACGAGGTCTGTGTTGAGGGCTTCCAAGAGGGTCTTGCCGGGAAGAATCTCAGATGCCATTGCAGCCGAGTGGGTCATGCCCGAGCAACCGAGAGTCTCCACGAGGGCTTCTTCAATGATGCCATCCTTTACGTTGAGGGTGAGTTTGCAGCATCCCTGTTGGGGTGCGCACCAACCGATACCGTGTGTAAGGCCCGAAATGTCCT
>JAFXMJ010000138.1 GCA_017530465.1 Bacteroidales bacterium | reverse complement strand
ATTCTCCCGCATTGGCAATACACCCGAACTAAAACCCGAAAACCTCGGCCACGTGCTCAGCAAGTCTATCGACTACCTGCGCTCCCGAACGTCGTCCAACGTCAATTACACCGTGGAAATACCCGAAAACTCATCCATCATTGTCCCGATGTGCATACCGCTAATAGAATGGGTGGTGGAAAACATCGTAAAAAACGCCATCGACGCTATGCAGGGCAAGGGTTCGATACACCTCCGCCTCATCGACAGCGGCAGCAACGCCGTCATCGAAATCTCCGACACCGGCAAGGGCATCCCCAAGCGCAATTTCAAGACTGTATTCAAACCCGGCTACACCACCAAAAAGCACGGCTGGGGACTCGGTCTGTCGCTCGCTCAGCGCATCGTCAACGACTACCACAAGGGCAAAATCATTGTCAAAAGCAGCGAGCCGGGCAAGGGCACTACATTCAAAATCACACTGCCAAAAAAATAATGTTAAACAATGTTAATCACTGAAACCTTTTTTCGCCAAATCCGTATAACCTATTAGAAAACAAAAACAAAGACACTCGACTGTGAAGTCCAGGCCAATCAGATTTTAATGTCAGAACTCTTTTCATAATAAGATTTAGGTTAGATTAGTAAGCAGCAAAAAAGCGGGTCGCTGAGAAGCAACTCGCTTTTTTTGTGTTTGTACGCAGGGACGCGGCAACGCCACGTCCTTACATCCAAAATTATCGATTCTCCATATACACTTTGGCAATTTTCTGGATGTACTTGCCGATGATGTCAAATTCGAGGTTCACCTTGTCGCCAACTTTAAGCGCGTGGAAGTTGGTAACTTCATACGTGTAAGGGATGATGGCAACGCGGAAACGACCGGTTTCGGAGTTGCAGACCGTGAGGCTGACACCGTTGACTGACACAGAGCCCTTCTCAACGGTGATGTTGCCCTGCGAGGGGTCGTATTCTATTGTGTAATAACGGCTTCCGTCGGCGTCCTCGATGTTGGTGCATACACCGGTCTGGTCCACGTGTCCCTGGACGATATGGCCGTCGAGGAGCGAATCGGGCTTCATACTCCGCTCTAAGTTGACCTCCGTACCGAGTTGCCAATCAGAGAGATTGCTACGGTCGAGAGTTTCTTTCATAGCGGTAACGGTGTATTGCTTGCCGTCGCACCTGACCACGGTAAGGCAAACGCCATTGTGAGCGACGCTCTGGTCTATCTTCAATTCGCCCGCAAAGGGACATTCGAGCGTGAAGTCGATGTTGGAGCGGTCGCGGTGTATGTCAACAACACGACCGACGCTTTCTACAATTCCCGAAAACATTGGCTACTTGGCTATTACGTGGTAAGACGAAATGATACCTTCAATCACCGACGACGAGAAACCATTCTTCTCCATCTCGTTGAGTCCGCGGATAGTGGTGCCCGACGGTGTGCAGACGCGGTCGATGAGTTGTTCGAGGTGAGTGCCTTCCTGCATAAAGAGTTCCACAGTGCCCTTCATAGTCTGCGCCACGATTTCATTGGCGACGTCGCTGCGGAAACCAATCTCGATGCCGCCTTCCACCATCGCCCTCATAAACCTCAATACGTAAGCGATGCCCGAACCGGTCAGGATTGTGGCGGCGTTGATGCGGCTCTCGTCGATTACAATCACCTTGCCGAGAGTGCCGAGCACCTGCATTGTAGGCTCGATGACCTCGTCCTCAGCGTCGTAAGCGACACAAGTGGTTGATTGGTTGATGGATGCCGCGATGTTGGGCATAATGCGGAACACCGACACCTTCTTGTAGCAATAACCCTTGATTTGGTCGATGCTCAGACCGGCAACCGGCGAGACGATGGTCTGACTGTTGCTGAGCGCGGGCGCAATCTCCTCGATTACGTCCTTGGCTATCCACGGCTTGACGCACAGGAAGATGATGTCTGCGCTTTTGACAGCCTCGATGTTGTTGCGGCTTGCATTGACGCCCCACGAGCGCACCTTGTCGAGGTCCGCCTCGGGGTCGGTGGCGGTAATGTCGAATCCGTTTTCTTTCTGCTTGTTAGCAAGGCCTTTGACAATCGACGCTCCGAGATTGCCGCAGCCTATTACTGTTATTTTCATTATGTTGATGATGTAGTTTTACAATTATAAAAATTCACCGCCCCAAAGATACAGAAAAAAAGAATACCACCATAATTAATTGCAGTAATTTTACAATTGACGGCGATTAATCAAATAAAATCCTTTTCGTGCTGACGGAAAAAATCGCGGTAGATTTTGACGTTTTCGAGGGCGGTCCATTGCTTGATGTCAACGGGATTGGCGTCGAGGTCGTAAATCTTGGTGCGCTCCATCGCAAGCAAAAACGGCGAATGTGTCGCTATTATAAACTGACAGCCACACGCCCACGCACTTTCTTCAATGTATTGAGCAAGAGCAAGTTGCTTCTCGGGCGAAAGGCTGTTTTCGGGTTCGTCGAGAAGGTAGAGCGCGTCTGCCTGAATCTTCGACTGAAAATACACCAAAGCCGTCTCGCCGTTGGAATGTTCGCGCACTTCGCCCGCAAGACTTTGCTTTATGAACTTGGATTTGGAAATCCGCTTGTTTGGCAAGTCGGTGAGTTTGATGTTTTCGAGGTTCAGAGGGTTGTCGAAATCCACGCTACTAACGCCCCGCTGTTTGGTTTGGTAATATCGTTGGTTGTAAATATCAAAAAGTTGCTCACGGCGATTGTCAACTTCCTGATTAACAGCCCTTACATTTAGCATATAATCAAACACATCGTCGGAAACTATAATGCGGCTCGCCTCCGGAATCCCGTTTGTGGTTTTGTATTTGCACAAATTGAGGTACGGCTCCATAAAGGGCGCATCGTTGAAAAGCGCACCTCTCGACACGCCGATTTTTTGGGCAATGATATTCAGGACGGTAGTTTTGCCGCTGCCGTTGCCGCCGTAGAGTATGGTAATGGGCGCGTCAAAATCCATCCGCTCAAAACCCTTCAACGGAAAGATATTGAACGGATAAAACGACCTGTAACACGTCATCTT
>JAFXMJ010000137.1 GCA_017530465.1 Bacteroidales bacterium | reverse complement strand
TTGGCGGAAACAATTGGACTGTGGTTCGTTATGAACAAACTCGTAATTCCGCCCGAAAGAATGACGGCTGCAATTTGGATTTATCAGGCGGCGGTGTTTTCGTTCCTTTTGACGCTGATTGCAACGCCTTACATGGCAAGCATCATCGCCCACGAAAATATGAACATCTACGCCTACGTGAGTATCGTGGAGGCCGTTTTGAAACTTGGAATCGTATTTTTGTTACAGGTTTTGGATTATGACAAACTGATACTTTATGCATTGTTGCTAACCTCAGTAAGTTTCGTCAATACAGGGTTGTACATCATATATTGCAAAAAAAACTACAACGAATGTAAGTTGCGATACGTCAAGGACAAGGCACTGTTTAAGGAGTTGGTAAGTTATAGCGGATGGAATTTGTTTGGGGCATCAATTGGAGTTATTAAAAATCAGATAATCAACATTTTACTTAATATTTACTTTGGTGTTGTAGTCAATGCAGCAAGGGCTATTTCGCATCAGGTAAATGCAGCGGTTACAAGTTTATCGCAAAATTTTTGCACAGCATTGCGTCCTCCAATCGTAAAGACATACGCGGCGGGAGATAAGGACGAAACGATGAAATTGGTGTGTCGCGGTTGTAAGTTTACTTACTTTTTGATGTATGTTTTTGCATTGCCGCTCATCCTCGAAATGGACATAGTTTTGAATTTATGGCTCGAAACGCCGCCTGATTATGCTGTGATTTTCACGTCGTTAGCGTTGGTCGATGCGGTAATTGATTCAATTAGTTATCCATTGATGGCGTTGGCGCAAGCAACGGGAAAAATTAGGTTTTATCAAAGTGTCGTTGGCGGCATTCTAATGCTCAACTTCCCAATTTCGTGGATTGCGCTGAAACTTGGAGCTCCGGCGTATTCTGTAATGATAGTGGCAATTGTGGTAACATTCACGGCAGCCGTTGTTAGGCTCTTTATCATCAGGAGATTGGCGCAGTTTTCAATCAAACAATTCCTTACAAAATCCGCCTTGCCGTGCATTTTGGTTTCGGTTTTGTCGGCAATATTACCGTTGGTAATTGTATTGAACCTCGAAGAAAACTTTTTGAGGCTTTGCATAACGACCTGTGTTTCTGTAATTTCGATGCTTTTATGCGTTGTGATGGTCGGGATGTCAAAGGTAGAGCGAAAAATGGTTTATGTCAAGGCGAAAGAGAAATTGCCTTTCTTAAAGTAATGAAAATTAACAACCTATCCAACTGCACCGGCTGTTCGGCGTGTTATTCGGCGTGTCCGAAGTCCGCAATTTTGATGGTCGAAAACAACGAAGGGTTTCTTTATCCAAAAATTGACGACAGAAAATGCGTCGAGTGTGGTTTGTGCGAAAAAGTTTGTCCAGCGATTTCTCCATTAAGAGTGCAAAAATCTGAATGTAAGGCATTTGCCGCTATCAACAATGACGAAGCAATCAGAATTGAATCGTCAAGCGGCGGAGTTTTCACAGCAATTGCCGAAAAAATAGTGACGACGGGGGGGGAAGTTTTTGGCGCAAAATTTTCTGAAGATTTTAAAAGCGTAGTTCATTCTTGGACTGACAATATGGACGGACTGAAAGATTTTCGCGGTTCAAAATATTTGCAAAGCAGTGTAAATGAGAGTTTTAAAGAATGCGAACGCTTTCTAAAGGCTGGTGAAAAGGTATTGTTTTCGGGAACGCCGTGCCAAATTCAAGGGCTGAAAAAATATTTGCGGAAAGAATATGAAAACCTTCTGACGGTGGATATTATATGCCACGGAGTTCCATCGCCGTTGCTATGGAAATTATATGTAGAATACCGCGAAAAACTTGCTGCGTCAAGGTAGTGAAAACCTCTTCCAGACGCAAGAATTGCGGCTGGAAGAGGTTTTCACTATGGTTTGCTTTCGCAAACCATAGTGAATACCTCAAGACATTGTACCAAGATCCATACTTGCAAATGTTTTTGAAAGATATTTGTCTGCGGCGATCTTGCTACGATTGTCCGGCAAAAGGCCTGCAACGCGTTTCGGATGTTACCATTGCCGATTTTTGGGGGATACAACAAGAATATCCAGAACTCGATGACGACAAGGGAACTTCATTTGTAATTGTTCATAATCCCAAAGTAATGCCTTTGTTTTCAGATGTTTGCATGGTTAAGGAAATCGAATTAAATGACGGACTAAGACATAATCCAGCGATGATAAAATCTTGCACAAAACCAAAGTCAAGGGATACATTTTTCAACGATTTGCAAACATTGTCATTTGACAAAATGATAAAAAAGTACGCCGTAACGCCGTGGTATGTACGTGGTTACAGGTTCGTAAGGCGATGTGGTGGAAAGGTGCTGAGGGTTGTGGGATTGAAAAAGTAAAAAAAATTTGTTTTATAACCTTTTGTTTAGTACATTTGGCGCATAAATTATAAAAAACATTGTTATGTGCACATATACATTTAAACTTGACGATAAATTGGTAGAGCGAGTAAGACCCGCTTTTCGGGACGACTATGCTATTAATGAATGGTTACAGTCGCAATTGGAGACATTTGTTCGTCAGTTTGCAGAAAAGCTTGCGCCAAGGAAAAACAAATCTAACAAGTTAACCGACAGAATATTAGAACTCAGCAATCTCAAAGAAAATTGGGATGGATATGGTGCAGTAAAAATGCCGACAAAAGTTATAAGCAACTGCAAGGCATTCGTCAATGCATTGACAAAATACAAAATAAAAATAAACGCCAATGATTTTTCACCTACGCCATACGGAACCATTGTTGTGGATGTTAACACCCCAAAAGGTGTCATTTCATTTGAAATAGGCACATCGCAATTAGGATACTTTACAGAATTTGAAGGCAGTTCAAATCGTCATTCTGATGGTATTAATACTGATTTCCAAGAAATACCCGAAGAAGTGAAAACAATTCTAAATGTGTAGATGATGGGTGAGGTGATAGATAAAACGATATTATCAGACGAAGAATGTGCAAGGTGCATTTATAGTCCCTTCCACTATTCTGAATCCAAAAATAAATTGAAACGTGAGGCTTTTTTGCCCAAGGCTGGAGACGACTGCATTTCTTTGCTACGGCTGAGATATTGTAATTACGACTATTGCATCAATCATGGACTCAAAATCAGCAATCCTCCCGATAAAATATTCTGCGTGATTGCAGTTTTGACGCAAAATATTCTTACGGCACTGAACGAGAATTTTGATACAGACGAATTAAAAGCTTCTATTGTATATTCGCCAATGAACGGCAACGATTACGTTGACACTAAAATCCCTGTATATGTGGACGATGCAAATGTAAGTACGCCAATGCACGCTGACATAAAATATAACAAGATTGTGAAAATAGGCGAGGTGCAGACACAGATGCGTCGTTATGCATCGGAATTGTGCAAGCGCGTCAAATATGCAAAAATATCCGACATTAAAAACGGAGTTTGGTATCAGAAGGCAGAATTTGACGAAAATAATAAGTAGATTTTAGTAACTATATATATTCTTGAATCTTAACAAGATTCGGAGAGAAGGTTCTTTGTCAAATAGGTTTTATGAAACGTGTCCTGATACTCACGCACGCATTACACAACAACTATGGTGGACTTTTGCAGGCGTTTGCATTGCAGAAAACAGTAAAAAAACTTGGTTTTCATGCCGTTACAAACGATTGCTATGTAAAACGGAAACGCAATATTTTCAAAACGTGCCTCAACCTTGCAAAACGAATTGTGAAAATGTTGCTGGGATACAGCCTGTTGACAAAAGAAAAACAAAAGACAATCTCGCAAAATACTCAAAAATTCATTGACAAATTCATTGAAACCCAACATATTGAAAATTTGACCGACGACATTGCCGATGAATTTGACATCATTTTGGTAGGTAGCGACCAAGTGTTCAGGAAGGCATACGTGGACGTTACGCAGTATTTTCTCCAATCGTTGGAATGCCGCGACGACAAAACTAAGATCGCATATGCCGCCTCATTCGGCACAGACGATTTGTGCGAATGGACACAGAAGGAAATTGAAATATGTAAAACACTTGCACCAAAATTCAAAGCAATTTCCGTGCGTGAAGATTCCGGCGTTGAAATTTTCAAAAAATATTTCGATACAAAAGCTGAACTTGTTCTCGATCCAACACTTCTCTTAGAAAGAGAAGATTATTTGAAAACAATTGATGAAGAAGACATTGTGGTAAAAAACAATGTATTAATGTGTTACGTTTTGGACAAAACATCAGAGAAAACACATATCATTAATCAAATCAAGGAACAGACAGGTTTGAATTTGTTGGAAATAATGCCCGAAGAAACTTTCAATAAGAACACCAAAGATATAACAAAGTGCATTTATCCATCAGTCAGCAAATGGCTCGCTGGGTTTAGGGATGCAAGTTTTGTGATAACAGATAGTTTTCACGGCACTGTTTTCTCCATTATTTTCAACAAACCATTTATTTGTATTGCCAATAAAGAACGCGGCTTGTCGAGATTTACATCGCTATTAAAGATATTCGGGTTGGAAGACCGACTGATTTTTTCGCAGGAAGATTTATCCAAAAATTTATTGGACAATATTGATTACAACAAGGTGAATTCAGTCAAACGAGAGTGGCAAGCAATGTCGATTAAGTTCTTGCAAGATAATATTAATAAAATATGTGCGGCATAATAGGTTACATTGGCTTCCGTCAGGCTTATGCAATATTAATTGACGGACTTCATAAACTCGAATATCGTGGTTATGACAGCGCAGGTTGCGCGATGATTAGCGACGTATCGGGCAAGCCAAATGTTTACAAGGCGAAAGGAAAGGTTTCCGACCTCGAACAAAAAGTTTCGGGACTTGACTGCACTGGAACATTAGGAATTGCGCACACTCGCTGGGCGACACACGGTGTTCCAAACGAAATCAATGCTCATCCACACACAGCACAGTCGGGCAGGATTATTCTGGTGCACAACGGCATCATCGAAAACTATTCCGTCCTGAAAGAACAACTACTCGGAAAGGGCTATAAGTTTAGTAGCGAGACAGATACAGAGGTTTTGGTGCAATTAGTTCAATACACGATGGACACAGTGCCAAATTGCCCGCTTGCAATGGCGGTTCGTCTTGCACTAAACAAGGTAATTGGCGCATACGCAATTGCAGTAATTGACAGCGAAAATCCTCAAACGCTTGTCTGTGCACGTAAATCCTCACCATTGGCAATTGGAATTGGCAACGACAACAAGGAATTTTTCATAGCCTCTGACGCCTCGCCAATCGCACAATATACCAAACAAATGGTATATCTCAATGACGGCGAAATCGCTGTCTGCGAGCGCGGCAAAGAATTGCACGTCTTCAACCTTGACAATGAGGACGTTGACCCCGAAGTCAAGGAAGTGGACATCGACCTCTCGATGCTTTCAAAAGAAGGTTTTCCTCATTTTATGTTGAAGGAGATCTTCGACCAACCCAACGTCTTGAAAGATTGTATGTCGGGGCGCGTGGTAGAAGTTGACGGCAATGTCAGAGTCAAACTCAGTGCCGTGGAAGGGCATCGGGACGAACTTAAAAACGCGAAACGCATCATAATAGTTAGTTGCGGCACTTCTTGGCACGCCGGACTTATTGGCAAACAACTGATAGAACATTTTTGCAGGATTCCCGTCGAAGTTGCATACGCATCGGAGTTCAGATATTCTGACGCAGTGATTGAAAAAGGCGATGTCGTGATGGCAATTTCGCAGTCTGGCGAGACAGCCGATACGATTGCAGCCATCGAACTTGCACAGAAACACGGCGCATTGGTGTTTGGAATTGTAAATGCTGTCGGCTCAACTATCGCAAGAATGTCAGATACAGGCACTTACATACACGTCGGACCCGAAATTGGCGTAGCATCAACAAAGGCATTTACAGGACAAGTTACTGTTTTGGTGATGCTTGCCTTAACTTTGGGAATGGCAAAAGGCACTGTG
>JAFXMJ010000136.1 GCA_017530465.1 Bacteroidales bacterium | reverse complement strand
GAAGATGTCGGCGCAGGTCTTGGCGAAAAGTTGGCTGTTGTTTCGGCTGTCGTGAGCGATAACAACCTTGATAGGCTGACCTGCGTATGTCTTGTTGAGGTAGTTGGCGAGGCCTTGAGTCGCCATACCGACGGTGTAAATGTTCATTCTGTTGGTGCCCACGCCCATAATGCCGCGCAAGCCGCCCGTGCCAAATTCGAGGCTCTTGTAGAAACTTTCGACGAGTTCCTTCTCGTCGTTTTCTATCATATTTTTCACCTGACGCTTTGTTTCCTCGTCAAAATTGTCTCCAAGCCATTCCTTGGCTCTTTCGAGAATCTGTGCATCTACTGCCATAATCGGATGTTTTAATTGTTTTTAATGCTTTAATTGTATTTTGTATGAGGGCGATGGCACGCCCCGTTAATTAGGTTGCTAATTTAGGGAAAAGTTTGCGAAACAGCAAAATTTTTTTTGGATTTTTTTTCGGGAAAAATTACATCTTCTCCACCACGTACCGCAGGTTGTCGGCGTTTTCTTGGATAAAAAACATCAGTTGGAGCGATTCGACGCTGTTGAGATGGTTTTTGAGATGGAAGCGGGGAATGGCCTCGATGTGTCCGCTGTTGAAGCTGTTGAAGTAAAAATCCGGACATTTTGGGATTGGGTTGCCGTCCTGGTCGGTGATTGTGATGAGGTAATAGTTGTTTTCTGAATTGTTGCCGTCGGCGTATATGAAGTCGGGAGTTTCTATCTCCAACGGTCTGTACCACACAGATCCGCAATATAAATCCAATTTGCCCGCAGGAAGTTTTATGTTGTTGGCGGCCTTTGTCGTCAAAGGTTTTATGCTTGTAAGTGGTTTCTCATGAACATCAAGCACAAGGTCAAACTCGTCGCGGAGGAGATGGAAGTGGTTGATTCGGATGATTGTAACGATTGTTGCGATGGCAAATAGTCCCCAAATGACAGTGTTCATTACTTTTTTCATGTGTTTTTTGTGCGCGGTTTCTGCTGTGAAAACTTCGTATGTTTTGTTGAGGTATTTGACAGCGTCGGGATATTCGCCGTACTCCTCTTTCGCAGTTATGATTTTGCGCTCCAATTCGGTGTAATCGACTCGGATGTGCCTTTTATGGTATTTTAAAAACAGAAAGAATACGACAAACGGCACGAATCCCGCCCCGAAAATCAGGGTGTCGTTTGGCGTGTAATGGAGATTGACAGCTGCAAGCACAGCCACCATCAGCATCAGGAATGGCATCCAACGTTGAAGAATGTCGCCGTAGTTTTTTGGGTAGGCGTTTTTGAAGTTCTCCAACAGGCTTTCCATCTCGGAGAGCAATGTTTGGAATTTAGTTTTTGTAGTTTCCATAATGCACTTGTTGTTAATAGATTGAGAAATAATATGCACTGTCAGCGATTCTACGGAGCGAATCTACTGACGTGTATGTGTCTTTTGTTGCAAAGGATTCGTGGTAATGCGTCCTGCCTCGCGTGAGGAGGTTGTATATCGGCGCGTCCACAAACAAATCGTACCCCTCAGCCGTCAACGCCACCAAACTGTCTGCCAACGGTTTCATATTCTTGTCATAAAGTGTCGCGTTAATGATGCAGGTGTCGAGGTTTTCGATTTTTTTGCCTGTGGATGCGATGTTGACGCGGTCTATCCTTATGCGAAATTTGTCGGGTTGGTCGTCTCTAATTTTCTCGATGTCGAACATCAGTGTGGCGTCGCCGTCGATTATAAGGTATTGACCGAGAGTGTCTGCGACAGCGTGTCCGGGCAACGTCTTCAATGTCTTTTGGTATGCTGACATTTGGTAGGCGTCGTCGTGTTCGGCGCGATATTGGATGTATTGGGCTTTGTAGGTGGGGCCTATTATGTACAACAACACAGGAATCAATGTAAATCCGACTATTAACAATGTGAGTTTCAGTCGGTTGGAATTGCGTGCTTTTTGCACGGCATCAATTTCGGCGGCAAGGTTTTTCAGGAGAGTTTTTGCCTCGGGATTGTCGCCGTAGATGGTTTCGGTCTGGCGGAGATACTTTTCGTTGGCGTGGAGCGCGGCGTAAAATTCGTTGTCCGCCCGTTGCAGCGGCGAAACGGTTTCTGCGACCTTTTTTTGGGATGTTTTGTTTACTGAATGTACCAAATATCCAACATACACAACCATCGCAAACATCAGCCACCCTATGAATTGATTTTCTAAGTCTTTTGATGCAACAGTTTGGAACAACGAGTACACATTGTAATAGTACACAATCACAATCACCATCGTAACTGCAAAATATAAGATAACCAGATCTAACCTATACCACAGGACTTGCAGGAAGGTCGGTTTGGGTGCGTTTTTCAATGTGTCGATGCTTGTGTTGATGTTGTCAAGGAGGTTTTTGATGTTGAACTCCGTGCCGCGCTGTTCGTGGAGGACGTGTCCGCAATATGGGCAGATGTTGCTCACGAGCGGAAACGGCGCACCACAATCGGGACAGTGTTTGAGGTTGCGCCGCTCCTCGACGACGCGGAGGTTTTCGGCGCGGATGATTTCAGCGGCGTCGATGCTCTTGACGTATAGCGGCGGCGTGAGGCTCTTTGATTTTTGTGATTTCTTTGACACGGGCGTGGTTGATAAT
>JAFXMJ010000135.1 GCA_017530465.1 Bacteroidales bacterium | reverse complement strand
AAGCATTATGAACGTAGAATATTTTTTTAAGAAGGCCAGGAGCAACATATACAGCACGTCGATTACAAGCACGAAAGGAAATGCCATACCCGCAAGCCCCGAAAGAGGGAATTTGTCGGGATTGACATACGCCGCGCTGTAACACAACAACGTAGCAACTATCAGGCAGATAGTGAGTGCGACGTTAATCTTGCCGAAAAACCTCAACACACGCTGCCAAAATGATAATTTTTCTTTTGTATTTTCTTGTTTTTCCTTGTCTTTTTCCATTTACTCTTCAAATTCAAACTTCGGAATCTCAACAATCGGCTTGTTGATGTCCATACTGAATTTCAAGTATGTGATGCGTTTCCCTTCTTGGAGAAACATATTTTCGTAAAACGTCTTGATGCCCAAATTAACGTCGGGCAGCGGCGAACCATACAGGTCGTCGGTGTGCATTATGGGTTCTATATTATTGGCTTTCAGGAGTTCCAATGTATAGAAATGCAGAAGGCGGCTGTCGGTTTTGAGGTTGACGATTGCGCCCGGCTTCAAGAATCGACGGTAAAGATTGAGGAAATACGCCGACGTAAGACGCTTGTTTTGCTTCTTGGGCTGCGGGTCGGCGAAGGTAATCCAAATCTCCGACACTTCCTCCGCGCCAAAGAAATTGTCTATCATATCAATCCTCGTGCGCAGGAATCCGGCGTTCTTGATGTTGCCTTCCAACGCCATCTTTGCACCTTTCCAAATGCGTGCGCCCTTGATGTCAACGCCTATAAAATTACGCTCCGGGTATGCCTGACTGAGGGCGACAGTATATTCGCCCTTGCCGCAGCCGAGTTCGAGGGTGATGGGATTGTCGTTGTGGAAAAAATCGCTACTCCACTTGCCCTTGTACTCAAAATTTTGCACCATCAGTTCGGCGGGCTGCACCACATTGGCGAAGTTCGCCATCTCTGCAAATTTTTCTAACTTGTTTTTTGCCATATTTTTGTACGCGCCGGGGGTTAACACCCCCGTTTAAATGATAACACCGCTTTGCGGTTTGTCAATTATTTCAATTACTTCAACTATTCTTTATGTTTCCTAACCGTCACGCCCACTTCATCCACGAATGGAAGTATCTCCATCCTCATTCCGTGTTGGATTTGGATTGTGTAAGTGCCGGGCGCGGGGAATTTGACATTCTGTTTGAAAGGGAAGTCGTAATCTTCAACCTCGCCAAACGCCATCCTGTTGCCGTTGGAGAAGCCTTTTTCGTCCCTCAACTTGTACTCCACGGTATCGCGCTGCATTGCGCCGTTGGGGGCTATCGTATTGACAAACAGCCACAGATTGGCAAACTGATAAAAATCCACCGTGCGGATGTCTATCTCGATGTCGTATGCGGTCTGAACGTCCTGAACGTCAACTTTGTACGTCAAGAGGCTGTCCTTGTCCCACGTCATATCGGGTGAGAGCGTCTTGCGCTCCTGATATATCCTGCCGGGGTCGCAAGATATTACGAGCGACGCAATGGCGAGGAGGATGAGTGTGATAGTTGTTTTCATAGTGCTTGTGTTTTATATTGACGGCGGGCAAGATGCCCGCGCTCCATATTTACAATGCAAATGTAAACATAATTTTTGAAACAACGAAAAAAAGCCGCATCTTAATTGACGCGGCTTTTTTTATTATAAGTGTCCTTACGGACAGAAATCTTTCAAATATTTACAAAATCTTACAAATTATTTGATTATATATTTGTCTGATTTGTAATGAATTGTACTATTTCTCGCGAAGCGACTATCTTAGTGTACAATCGACTTGAAGTTTTCCTGGTCGAAGTAGCGGATGAACTCTACGTCAAATTCTGCGTAGTCCATCAATTCGGGATTCTTCTTGCAGGCTTCTTTGAGGCTCTTCATCACGCCGTCCTCGTTGTTGTTTTTGGCGGAGATGATTGCCTTCAAGTAGTCAACGTAAGCATCCTGGCTGTTAACTTGGCTGATGGTGCGCGAAGCGTCGCTGACGTTCTTTGCAAGTACCTGAGCGAGAGCCTTGTTGAACGAGGGAGTGCTGCCGAAGTTGGCAACTGCCTTCTCGTATTCGCCGTCGCGGATGTTCATTACGCCGAGGTTGTAGCCAGCCTCATCACAACCGATGTTGCGTGCCTTGGAGAAATTCTCCTTAGCCTTGGGAGCGTCGCTGTTGGCGAGGTCGATGACACCGAGGTTGTTGTAAACAATAGCCTGGTTGGCGTCGATAGACTTAGCCTTGGTGAGCTGTGTCTGTGCGTCGGCGAGCTGACCGTCGCGGATGAGGGCAACGCCGAGGTTGTTGAAGCCGCGCCAATCCTGCGGATACTTGGCGGTGTACTTTCTGAGGATGGCAATCTTAGCGGCATTGTCGATGGACGGCATTGTGGATGCGTAGAGAGCCTCGTCCTGGGTGAGTTCGTCAAAATTGGACTTTGCGAGGTCGGCGAGTTCTGCGTCAGACTTCTCCTTGGTCTGCAATACTGCGTTGATTTCCGAACGGCGGAGCTTGGGCAGCACGTCAGATTTGAGCGAAGTGTATGCAGCGGCGATGTTCTTGATTTCGCGCTCGCGGGTGTTGGGGTCGGAGTACATCGAAAGCACACGGAGAATCAGATCCTTATCGCGGAGATTGGACGATTCCATCATCTTCTTGAAGCCTTCCCAGTCCTCAGCCTGAGTGGTCTGGCGGGAGATTACGTTGCCTGTGCCTTCCACCTTCTTGAGTTTTTCCTTGGTGAAGTTTTCGCCGGTCTTGCCGCGCTGGTCCACGAGTTTGCGGTTCATGTCTTCGGGACCGTCAGGCGATGCGTATGAAGCCACCTCGATGGATTTGATGGTGGTGTTGGCATCATCGGCAGCGGCCTTTATGAGGTTAACGAAGTCGGCAACCTCGCCCTTCTTCTGCTCCTTGCGGTCGAGGGACGACTGCTGCAAGGGGTAGTACATGGTAAGATTTTTGGTGGAGAGGCTGCTCTTGGGCTTCTGTACCTTGACGTCGATGGTCATGCCAGCGTTGCCAGCGGCATTCTTTGCTGCAGCATCTTCTGCCTCATTGTCCACGCGCACACCCTCCTGCACGAGCAGCGGGGTT
>JAFXMJ010000134.1 GCA_017530465.1 Bacteroidales bacterium | reverse complement strand
GGTGGCGGTGGAACGTGCAAGAAATCAGGGGCTTGTGGATGTAGTTTTTACGGGCAACTTGGAGCGTATCAAGGATGCCGCCGCAAAAGCCAACATCGATTTGTCCAATTATGAAGTTTGCGACATTCCTTTTGACGATGCCGCGTTGCAAACCGCTTGCCGCAAGGTTTCTGTGGGCGAGGCGGATATTCTGATGAAGGGTTTGATTAGTTCTGAAAAATATCTGAAAGCCGTCCTCAGCCGCAACACAGGCCTTTTGACGCTTGGCAGCACCATCAACCACGTTGCCGTGATGGAAAATCCCAATATGGACCGACTGTTGATTTTTGGCGATTCGGCGGTGATGCCCACGCCCGATTTGAAACAGAAATTGCAGATACTCAATGCGTTGGTGTCGATGGCGAGGATTCTTGGCAATGAAAATCCAAAAGTGGCTTTTGTGGCAGCGACAGAGTTAATAAGTTCGGCGATTGTTGCAGGGCAGGATGCCGCGATTATTTCCAAAATGAGCGAGCGCGGACAATTGGATTGCATCGTGGATGGCCCGCTTGGTCTTGATGTTGCTATTAATAGGGAAGCCGCTGATATTAAGAATGTTAAAGGCTCAATCCACGGCGACGCCGATTGCCTTGTGTTCCCCGAAATTGAGGCGGGCAACGCTTTTTATAAGGCTAACACAAAACTCGCAAATTCTACCATTGCCGCCGTCCTCGCCGGTACAAAATCTCCCGTCGTAATGACCTCCCGCGCCGACAGCATCGATTCTAAATATTATTCGATATTGCTTGCACTCGTCGCAGGAACGGTTTTTTAATGCATAATTGCACGGCGATTTCATTTATCACCGAATTTAACAAATGAAACAAATTTTCAATCACTACTAATAAATTAAAATTCAACAAGTTGATTTTTAATTTTACGAATTAAACGAATTATTGTTCACTGTTGGAGTGGATTCGTTAAATTCGCCGCCGCTTGCGGCATTTGTTTAATGTAATTAATTATAATACAATTTGTTTAATTTGTTTTATTCGGTGATAATTTTTTTATGCTGTGACATAATTGCCATCCGGCGGAAGCCTAATTATGCATTATGAATTATGCATTATGCATTGTATAAAGTCCTCGTTTCCAATGACCTTGCCAATGTAACTTCGTCGGTGTATTCTAAGTCGCCGCCGAAGGCTACGCCGCGTGCTATCTGACTGATTTTGTTTACCTTATCCGAGAACAACCGCGAGAGATAAAAACACGTCGTGTCGCCCTCCATATTTGCGCTCAGGGCAAAAATAAGTTCGTTGACATTGCCGCCGTCGCCGATGCGGTCGGAGAGTTGCGGGATGTTGAGGTCGCCGGGTCCGATGCCGTCAATAGGGGAGATGAGCCCGCCTAAAATATGGTAAGTGCCTTTGTATGTGCCTGTTTGCTCGATGGCGATGACGTCGCGGATGTTTTCTACTACGCAGACTGTTGCACGGTCGCGGCGTGGATTGGCGCAGATGGAACAGGTTTCCTCGTCAGAAAGATTGCCGCAGACACGGCAGGTCTTGATGTTTTTTTTGAGGTTGACCAACGATTCCGCCAAAGCGTTGACGGTGCTTGTGTCGCGCTTCAATAGGTCGAGGACGAGACGGAGCGCGGTCTTGCGCCCGATGCCGGGAAGTTTGGAGAAATTATCTACTGCTGTCGTCAGAAGTTTTGAGGGAATGTATTCCATTTTGAAGCGTGATTGTTGCGGATTTGTAGAAGATGAACATTGAGGTCGCTATAAGGATGTGCGAGATGTCGTTGTGATTGAACCACGGCGACAACTGAAATTTAGTTGCCATTACCGGTCCTGAAAACAGCATCACACCCGCGCCAATGAGCAAGAGTTTTTGCTCCGAGCCGAATTGGTGTTTCTTTACCATCAATTGCAACGGCACGAGCACGGCGTACAATGTGAACGCGATGTGTGCGGCGGCGACATTATAATCAACATAAAAAATCATCAACGCCAATACCAAAATCGATTCTGCTGTGATGGTTGCAAGCCAACGTTTCCTTGAAATGTCGGGCGCAAGGTCGGCGGCGCGATCCACAAGTGAGAGTTCAAAGAGGGACGCGGATGTTATGTTGAAAAGCCAATTGGGCATATTGTGGATGTGGTAGGCGAATTTGTCTGACCAATCGAGGAGGGCAATTTGCGGTTTGGTGAGTAGCGGCTCTACGAAAAAATATGCGAAGGCGTGGCTCATTAGCCCTGCAAATAATGTACAAAGCCCCATCGTGAGGAAAAAATGCGGATAATGCGGCATATATCCGCCGTTTGCCTTGGATGCGCGGCGGAGTTTCACGTATGCCACGAGGCACACGGCTGTTATGATGAAGTCGGTGAGGGCTGTCATCGGCTCCAAAACCGACACGCCGCCCAAAAGCCATTCTGTTCTTTCCATTTTGTAAGTATTGTTTCGGACGGCAAAGTTAGCGTTTTTTTGTGGGAAATGCAAATAAATCAGAGCACGATGCCAAGCACGTGTACGTCGTCGGTCTGTTCGTAGTCGCCCTTCCAATCCAAATAGGTCTTTTCCAACGTTTTACGCTGCTCTTCCATCGGCAGGTGGCAGCATTGGAGGAGAACTTTTTCAAAGGATGCGATGTAAAATCTTTTTTGCTTGTCGCCGCCAAACTGGTCGGGGTAGCCGTCGGTGGTGGCGTAGGCAATGTCGCCGTGGTTGACCTTGAATTGCGTGCTTGTAAATGGAATTGTGTCGCGCCTGTCGATGCCGATGGTCATACGGTTTGGTTTGAGGCGGATGAGGTATGCGTCGCCCTCGTCATTGGCGATAATCTTGCTGCCGGAAGCCTCGCAGCTTGCCACTGTCTCCGCGTCTGGCTTGCCAAACCTCAAAATGTAGGCGTGCGAATATGCGCCGGCGTAGTCGATGATGCAGTGTTCGCGGTCATAGACAAACATACTTGCGTCCATACTATCGCTAAGTACGCCGTCCTTGTCGCGCTGGTGGAGCTGGTGGATGATGCCGGTGCGCACTATGTTGAGGATATTGGCTGCGGTGACGTCGTCGAGGTTGTAGAGGGTCTGGTTGAGCATCACCTGTCCGAGAATACTGATGAACGCGCCCGGCACACCGTGTCCCGTGCAGTCGGCGACGGTGAACACCGAAAGTCCGTTTTTGTAACCAACCCAATGGAAGTCGCCGCTGACGACATTTCTGGGCATATTGATGATGAAATGGTCGCCCAAAATCTCGTCCGAGAATATCTTCATCGGCTGCACAGCGTCCTGAATGCGGCGGGCGTAGGTGATGGATTCTTGGATTTCCTTGTTTTGGGAGTCGATTTTTTCGTATGCGTGGTGCAGCTTGGTGATGTCGGTGCTCACCCAAATTATCATTATTATTTCGCCATTGTCGTCCAATATCGGCGTAACATACGCCTGCACCCAGAACGGCTTGCCCCCCAAATGACCCATCTCAGCGGTATAGGTCTGAGTCTGTTTGGTGGCAACTACTTTTTCGTAAGTTTCTTTTGTTTCGGGTGTCATTGCCTCGGCTTTGAGCGCGGGATGAGTGTCGATTTCTTCTATTGGAATGTGCGTTTCGCGTGAGAAGGCATTGTTGAACCAAATCATCTTGCCTTCCTTTGTTGTGATGTAAATAGAGTTGCCAGTGTTGGCTGCAACGGCGGAAAGCATTTGGAGTTCCTTGTTGCGCTCTTCGAGTTTCTGTGTGGTATTGTGGAGTTCTGTGATGTCGGTATTTACCCACACAATCATAGAAATCTCGCCGTCGTCGTCAAGCACGGGAGTTACAGCCACTTGCACCCACATCGACATGCCTTCTATGTGCGTGATTTGGGTGGTGTATTCTTGCGGCTGTTTGGTGGCGATTACTTTTTCGTAAATTTTTCTTGTTTCGGGCGGCATCGCTGCCTTCTTGGTCGCGGGATTTGTGCCTATTTGGTCTAATGTAATGCCCGTGTCCCGTGTGAAAGCGTCGTTGAACCAAATGAAATCGCCTTCATAATTGGTGATGAAGATGGAGTTGCTGGTCATTGCCGCCACAGCGGAGAGCATTTTGAGTTCGCGGTTGCTCTTTTCGAGTTTTTGGGTG
>JAFXMJ010000012.1 GCA_017530465.1 Bacteroidales bacterium | reverse complement strand
GGGTAATATAATAAAGGAGTTGGATGTGGTGAAGTAAAAAAAATGCTCGCCAATTAACTTTTGAAAAGTAATTGGCAATGCAAAAATTTTTTCACCAATTTTTTTTCCAACCTCAGAGAATTTTTATAAATTTGCGGCGGAAAAATTAAACAGAACATAAAACTCAACAAACAACATGTCAGGACATAATAAATGGTCAACCATTAAGAGGAAGAAAGGCGCATTGGACGCTAAACGCTCGGCCACGTTCTCGCGTATCGCCAAGGAAATCGCTGTTGCAGTAAAAGAAGGCGGCCCCGATCCCGACGGCAACGCTCGTCTGCGCACCGCCATCCAGAACGCAAAGGGTGTTTCGATGCCTAAGGACAACATCGAACGCGCCATCTCCAAGTCGGCAGGCGACGGAGTAAACTATCAGGAAATCACCTTTGAAGGTTACGCACCCGGCGGCGTGGCAGTGTTCATCGAGTGCCTCACCGACAACAACAACCGCACCGTGGCATCCATCCGCTCCATCTTCAACAAGCGCAACGGCTCGCTCGGCACCAACGGCTCGCTGTCGTTCCTTTTTGACAGGAAAGGCGTTTTCACAATCCCCGTACCCGATGGCAAGGACGTTGACGAATTCCAGATGGAACTCATCGAAATGGGCGCAGAGGACTTCGACGACGTTGTAGAGGACGAGGAGGAAGGCACAAAATCTCTCGTTGCCTACACCTCTATGGAAGGCTTCGCAACATTCCAGAAGGCTCTCGACGAGGCCAAAATCACCGTTACCAACGCTTCGCTCCAACGCATCCCCAACAATATGAAGGAGCTCCCGACAGCTGACGGCGTTCAGGTATTGAAGATGATTGACGCATTTGAGGAGGACGACGACGTACAGGCCGTTTACCACAACCTCGAAGTCACCGACGAAATGGAAGCTGCAATGGAGTAATCCACAGACATTCAGACGTTTATCTATCACGATAATATACAAGAAAAAGGACTGCATTTTTGGTGCAGTCCTTTTTTGTATTTATAATGCCAATTGCCCCGTGCATCAGATTTTGACGGCAAGGAAAAGTATGTCGTCCAATTGCTGATAGCCGTTTTGCCAGGAATCGAGGGTGGATTCGAGGATTTGGTGTTGCTCGGGGAACGGTTTTGCGGCGATGTCGCCCACGGTTTTCAGAAGGCGTTTCATCGAAAAATGCTTGTACGAGGTCTTTGTGTCGTCAAGATAGCCAAACTGGTCGGTGATGCCGTCCGAAAACATATACAGGCTGTCGCCGGGCTTCACTTGCAATGTCTGTTCCGCAAAATCGTGCTGGTCGCCGACGTAAACTCCAATTGGCATTTTGTCGGGTTTCAATACCGTGACGCCATCGCCGCCCGACACCCACAACGGCCTGTATGCGCCAGCGTATTTGAGGACGTTGGACTCTGTATCAATGATGGCAAGGGCGAGGTCGATGCCGTCCATATTAATCTTTTCGCCGCGCTCAAATTTTTCGCGATCTTGTCCCAACGCCTGCATCAGACGGCGGCGCATTTCGTCGAGGATTTTTGCGGGCGAGCCATTGTTTTTTACTACACGGTGCGCAAGGTCGTTGAGGATGTTGATGCCAAGGACACTCACAAACGCACCAGGAACACCGTGACCCGTGCTGTCGGCACCTACCACCATCTTGTATTTGCCTACTTGCTCCATCCAATAAAAATCGCCCGCGACAATGTTCAACGGTCTGTAAATCAAGTAATAATCGTTAAACACGCTCCGCATCTCGCCATCGTCCGGCATCAACGCACGCTGTATAAGTCCAGCATAGCCGATTGAATCCATTATCTGCGAATTTTGGAACGAAATTTCTGATTTTTGCTTTTCGAGAAGGTCGTTCTTGTTGTTGAGGATACGATTGTGCCGCCGCGTCTTGAAAAAATCAAACAGGAAAAAAATTGAAACCGCCGAAAATCCAATGATGCCGTATTGTACAATCTTCGCACGATGCTCCTCTTTTTCCTTGTGTTCGCGCATCTGTGCATCAAACTCCGACTGCGCTATGTCCTGCGCCGCCTTTACGGCATAGTTGATGGATGTCTGATTGTTGATAAACTCATAAAACTTTGACTTATAGTAATAAGCGTTTTTGTAATCCCCAACAGACTTATAATAATTATCACAAGCAGTGTACAGTTTCCTCACATACGCAAGATCAATCACATCCTTGTCCAATGAAGCGAGCAAAGAATCAAGCACGTGCTTTGCCTCGGAATATTGACGACTGAGTGTAAGATAATTAGCCTTGCATACATCAAAATTGTATCTATCGCGAGAATGCAATTTATCCACAATGGCATAGCCTTCCTCATAAAATTGGCGAATTGAGTCGAGCACCTGTTGGAGACGTTCACCCTCATAACCATAACCAAAAGCCTCCAAAGCCAAGAGGCTCGCCCAGGCTTCCTTCGTAGCATTCAAATAATAAATGTAATCCGATTTGGCAGAATCGCCCAACGCTATTTCCAACCTGGCTTTTTTGAGAAGGTTAAAATTCGGAGAACTACCGTTTTGAAGATATTGCGTCATAAACATCTCTGCAAGCCCCAAATGGTCGTCCAAAAGATAATCAGCGTCGCCAGCCAAAGAATCTATAACAATTGCCTTGCGGTAATACTCTTCCGCCTGATTGAACATCTTTTGATTATAGAAATCTCTTGCCATCGCCCTCGCACACGCCGCAATCATAACAGAATCCTGTATTTTGTCATACAAATCCATAGCAATGGAAAAATACTGGTGCGATTGCTGGAAATCATTGATAAAACTATAATTTTCACCAAGCGACCTGTAATTTTCAGCCTTAATATCGTCATTTTCAATGGAATCTGCAATAAGTATGGCACGGAAGTTACAATTATTAGCCTCCAAAAACTTACACTGGAAATAATACGCCCAACTCAAATACCCCAGAGCCTTAGCCTCCTTCAATGCGTTTCCCTGAATTTTTGCAAGCCTAATCTGCCGCTCCGCCCAGGCGATAGTGGAATCCACATTATAATGCCCCTGGGCTATATCATCGCAGATGCGGAGTTTGGTGGTGTCGTTGTCATCGAGGGTATAATAAACCGCCGCAAGACTATCGAGCATAGCATCGTCCAGCTCCTGCGCCGACACACGGGACGACACAGCAAGCACCAAGGATAATATTAAGGCAAAGTATCTCATAATACAAATTTCGATGTGCAAAAGTATATAAAAAATTGGAAATATGACGAATAATATCAATTATTGCCCTAAAAAATCCTCCCAACCCCATCACCAACCGCACACAAAAACCCCGCACACCTCCGGCTCTCGCCTTAATGTACGGGGTTGATGCTATGCCACCTTACAGACGGCTTACTTGATGTTGACTAACAAATTCAAGTCCTACTCTGCCGAGTAATCCATTGCGGCGTAACGCTTGTAATTAGCGTAACGCTTCTGTGCGGCCTTCTTGGCGGCGTCGTAGAGTTCCTGAGCCTCTGCCGGGAACGACTTGGCGAGCGATGCGTAACGTACTTCGCCGTCGAGGAACGCTTGGAAGTTGTCCCAATTCGGCTCCTTGCTGTCGAGTTGGAACGGATTCTTGCCCTCCTTCTCCAATTCGGGGTTGAACCTCCACAAGTGCCAGTAGCCACATTCAACAGCCTTAGCCTCCTCAGCCTGCGACTTGCCCATACCGCCCTTGGCCTTCAAGCCGTGGTTGATACAAGGAGCGTAAGCGATGACGAGCGACGGGCCGTGGTAAGCCTCTGCCTCGCGGAACGCTTTGAGAGTCTGAGCCTGATCTGCGCCCATTGCCACCTGAGCCACGTAAACGTAGCCGTAAGTAGTAGCAATCAAGCCCAAATCCTTCTTGCTGACACGCTTGCCCGATGCCGCAAACTTGGCGATTGCGCCGAGAGGTGTAGCCTTGGACGACTGACCGCCGGTGTTGGAGTAAACCTCGGTATCGATAACGAAGATGTTGACATCCTCGCCCGAAGCGATAACGTGGTCGAGTCCGCCGTAGCCGATGTCGTAGGAAGCACCGTCGCCGCCGATAATCCACTGCGAACGCTTAACAAGGTGATCCTTGTAAGTGAGGATTTGCTGACACTTGTCGCAGCCGCAAGCCTCGCAGCCGGCAACAATCTTGGGAGCGAGAGCCTTGGTGGCGTCTGCATCCTCCTGTTTCTCAATCCATTCGCGGAAGAGTGCCTTCAAATCGTCGCTGCACTTCTCGCAGTCCTGAGCCTCCGTCATAATGCGGGTGAGGCGGGCTTTGAGTTTCTTGTTGGCAATTGCCATACCGAGACCAAACTCGCAGAAGTCCTCGAACAAGGAGTTGGCCCAAGCCGGACCCTGACCCTTGGCGTTCTTTGTGTAAGGTGTTGACGGTACGGAACCAGAGTAGATTGACGAGCAGCCAGTTGCATTGGCAACAATCTCGCGGTCGCCAAAGAGTTGCGAAATCAACTTAACGTAAGGAGTTTCGCCGCAGCCTGCACACGCGCCCGAGAACTCGAACAACGGAGTTGCAAACTGAGAGTTCTTGACGTTTGACTTGATGTCGATGAGGTCTTGCTTGGAAGTAACCTTCTCAACGCAGTAGTTCCAGTTTTCGGCCTCCTTGGCAGCAGCCTCAGAATTGTCGTCGTAGGGAACCATTGTGAGGGCGGAGCCGCCGAGTTTCGGGTTGCCGGGACAAACGTCGGCACAGTTGCCACACGCGAGACAGTCCTTGACGCCCACCTGCATTGTGAAGTACATACCCTTGAAGGCAGCCGGAGCCTTGATTTCGATAGTCTGACCCTTGAAGCCTGCCTTCTCCTCCTCCGTCATTACGAACGGACGGATGCAAGCGTGAGGACAAACGTATGCACACTTGTTGCATTGGATACACTTGGCAGGATCCCAAACCGGAACCGCCGTGCCTACGCCGCGCTTCTCAAACTTAGCCGTGCCAGCCTTCCAAGTGCCGTCTTCGATGCCCTTGAAGGAAGATACGGGGAGCAAGTCGCCGTCCTGAGCGTTGATGGGGCGCACGATGTTGTTGATGAAGTCGTCGCCGTCGCTGTAAACCTTCGGCTCAGCCTCCAACGATGCCCAAGCGGGATCAACGTCCAAAACCTTGTACTCGCCGCCACGGTCGATGGCTGCGTAGTTCATATCAACGATGTTCTGACCCTTCTTGCCGTAAGACTTCAATGCGAAGTGCTTCATCTCTTCAACAGCCTTTTCGGTGGGGATGATGCCCGTGATGCGGAAGAAAGCGGATTGGAGGATGGTGTTGGTACGGTTGCCGAGGCCAATCTCCTGACCAATCTTAGTAGCGTTGATGTAGTAAACCTTGATGTTGTTCTTAGCGAAATAAGCCTTCACCTTGTTGGGAAGGTTGCGTTTGAGGTCTTCGCCGTCCCAGATAGTGTTCAAGAGGAACGAACCGCCCTTCTGCAAGCCCCTTGTAACGTCGTACATATTGAGGTAAGCCTGTTGGTGGCAAGCCACGAAGTTCGGGGTGGTTACGAGGTATGTAGAACGGATGGGATTGTCACCAAAACGCAAGTGCGAGCAGGTGATGCCGCCCGACTTCTTGGAATCGTAAGCGAAGTAAGCCTGACAGTACTTGTCGGTGGTTTCGCCGATAATCTTGACAGAGTTCTTGTTGGCGCCCACTGTACCATCGGAACCAAGACCGAAGAACTTAGCCTGATACAGACCTGCGGGAGCCACAGATACTTCCTCGCCAACGGGCAACGAAGTGAAGGTCAAATCGTCGTTGATGCCGAGGGTGAAGTGGTTCTTAGGCTCGTTGAGGGCGAGGTTTTCGTAAACGGCAATAATCTGAGCCGGAGTGGTGTCGTTGCTGCCGAGGCCGTAGCGACCACAGACAACCTTCAAGCCTTCCAACAATCCGAGTTCGCTCAAAGCCTGAACAACGTCCAAGTAGAGCGGCTCGCCGTTTGAACCAGGTTCCTTGGTGCGGTCGAGCACGCAAAGACGCTTAGCCGAAGCGGGGATAGCCTCTTTCAAGTATTTCAACGAGAACGGACGGTACAAGTGAACCGAAATCAAGCCCACCTTCTCGCCGTTCTTGGCCTTGTAGTCGATGACTTCCTTGATACACTCTGTAACAGAGCCCATTGCGATGATGATGTTCTCTGCGTCGGGTGC
>JAFXMJ010000133.1 GCA_017530465.1 Bacteroidales bacterium | reverse complement strand
TTCACCTCTGCGGCGGCGTGCTTGCATTGGCTGGCGCGATTGTACTCGGCCCGAGGGTTGGCAAGTACGACAAAAACGGCAAGTCGAAGGCTATCCCCGGTCACAGTCTGACTCTCTGCGCATTGGGCGTGTTCTGTCTGTGGGTGGGCTGGTTTGGCTTCAACCCTTGTTCCACCGTGGCTGCAACGGGTTACGCAAACGCTACGAGTATGTCGCACGTATTTGTAACCACCAATATGGCGGCTGCAACAGGCGGTATCGCGGCATTGGTTTACACTTGGGTGATTGACGGCAAGCCTTCCTTGTCAATGGTTTGCAACGGCATCTTGGCTGGCTTGGTGGGCATCACCGCAGGCTGCGACTGCGTGCCGATTTGGGCTGCTGCCATAATCGGCGTTGTAACTTCTGTAATTATGTGTTTCTCGGTATCTTTCCTCGACAAGAAGTGCCACATCGACGACCCTGTTGGTGCTGTATCGGTGCACGGCGTCGGCGGCATCATCGGTACTGTCTTGACTGGCGTGTTCTGCGATTCTGCAATCAACGGTACTGAGGTTACGATTGGCGTACAGACCTTGGGTGCATTTGCGGTAGGCGCATTCGCCTTCGTGCTTGGTCTCGGCGTATTCTTGCTCATCAAGAAGACTCACGGCCTCCGCGTTGAACGTCGCATCGAGGAAGAAGGTCTCGACGTTTACGAACACGGCGAGGCTTGCTACAACTAATATTTTTCCGTGTCCGTTAATATGAAAAAACGCAGGGAGCTTTGGTTTCTCCTTGCGTTTTTTTTTATTATTAGTTTTTCGTAATTGTATCAACGAGTTTTTCCACAGCCTGCTTCACACCTGCCTCGATGGTCTTGTAGTCGGCAATTTCCTTCGACTTATAGACGATGCCGAAGTCGAGGCGGATGTTGGCTTGATGGACGGCTGTGAGGAGAGCCTCCTTGTTGAGCCGGTAAGCCTCGCGGATTAGCCGCTTGATTCTGTTGCGGAATACGGCGCGCTTGAAGAAGTGCTTGCCCACCGAAACGAGCATCTTGCACGCCGCGCCGCCCTCGTCGTTGTAGATACGGTAATGCACGCTCAGCGGATACGCCCAAAACAGACGTCCGCTCGTGAAAAGCTTTTCGATGCTTACCACACTTTTGAGCTTTTCCTGCTTTGAGAAACCGTACTTTTTAACCAAGGTGATTGATAATAATTATTTTTTCTTGTTGTTTGCCGTGATGAATTTTTCGAGTGCGCTCGTCATACTCTTGCACTCCTCGGTAGGAGCCTCGATGTCGAGACGGTAGCCGAGTTTCTTCACTTCTTCGTGCGTGGAGGGGCCGAAGGCAGTGATTTTCACCTCGCCCTGCTCCCAGTCGGGGAAGTTTTCTTTGAGGCTGCGGATACCCGCCGGAGTGAAGAATACCAGCACCTGGTACGTGCCAAACTCCTCCTTCATATCGGAGAGGTCTGCGCTCACAGTCTTGTAGAGCACTACTTCGGTGTGCTTCACCTTCAATTTGTCGAGGAATTTGGGAATCTCGTCGCTCGACACGTCGCTGTGTACCACGAGGGTGTTTTCGCCGAGGTGCCTTTTGATGGGGTCGGTGAGTTCGAGAACAGACTTTTCGCCATAGAAAATCTTGCGCTTGCGGAAGGTGATGTACTTCTGCAAATAGTTGGCGACCGCCTCGGTGGAGCAATAATAGAGCAAATCCTCGGGCACCTTGAATTTGACCTCCTTTGCAAACTTGAAATAAGTGTCGATGCCAACCTTGCTCGTGAATACCACCGCCTTGAAGTCGGGCAGATTTACGTGCTGCGACCTGAACTCCTTGGACGACACTCCCTCAACCTTGATAAACTGCCTGAAACCCACGTTGAGTTTCATTTTTTCCGCCAACGCCACGTACGGATTTCCATCCACGGTAGGCTTCGGCTGCGATACCAATAGACTTGAAATTTTCAAAATAATGCGTTTTTTAGTAAAACTTATCTCTCTCTATCCTCCCTCTCTGATTTTTACCTCGCTCATTATCAACGGGATAGCATTTTGATAGCGACCAAAACAGGCAAAAATTCCACGGCGCAAAGGTACAAAAATAAATAGAAAATAGAAAAATGTTTCTCGACAATAATTTTAAATAAGCGAAATAATTTCAAAAACTCCGCTACAACCATCCCAGAGGCGGTTATCCAGAAGATGCAATCGTGCGCCCACCGTATGTTGACGTACAAATTGCCGACATTGGCGCACAGCAAAAACACGCCGAGGCAGTGCATCAGGTACGAGAGGTTTTTGTAATGCAATTCGTACACGTCGGCGCACCCAAACAGCTTTGCAAACATATAGCTCAGCGTCCTTTTTATCAAATATATACCGATAATCAATACCAGCAGCGATATAAACGACAATAGGAAGCCCGTGCCGAAGACATATTTGTACCTGTACAACGCCACCATCGCAAACAACGCCGCAGTGATGAAGTAATTGAGCATCAGCAGGTGGCCTGCTCTATCGGCATTGACGTTCCTCTCACGGACGTTGCTCATAAAGGCGTTGTGGTAGAATACAATCAAAAACAATTGCGATATGTACCCCGGCAGGAAAAACCTTGCGAGCAGCACCAATAGCACGCCCACAAGCAGCGGCACGATGGATTCCCACGGATAATGTTCGTGGATAGGGTTTTTATTGAGGTCGATGTGAAAATATTGCTTGGTGGGCACTTGGTATTCGATGTATTTGGCGCGGATGCCGAAGCTTTTCACGGTGAAATCGTTGAGGTTGCGGGTGGACAGCGGCAAAAACATATACAGCGAGTCCGCGTGGCTCAGCTCGTCCAGATTCTTGTTTTGATATACGAAGGACGTGGAGTCGCACGGCACTGTCGGATAACCGATTGCGGACGCCATACCGCAAAGAGCCATCACCATTATTAATATAGCCACAAGTTTCCTCATCATCTCATTGCTTTTCAGCCGCAAATATATGACTTTTTACAATAACGGCAAACAATAAATCCAAGGCGTTGAAAAAAAAGTTTTGCCAATATCAAATATTTACCTTAATTTTGGCAGTTTTAAAAGAAATAGCAACGTTTTATAACGGCCAAGAATTTATGGTAAACACAGACAACAACAACTATTGCATCATTATGGCTGGCGGCATTGGAAGCCGTTTCTGGCCCAAGAGCCGTGTGGCTCGCCCCAAGCAGTTTCTCGACATCCTCGGGACAGGGCGCACATTTTTGCAGCAGACCTTCGACAGGTTTACGAAGATTTGCAGTCCAAAGAATATCTACATCGTGACGGGCAGCACATACGCCGCGCTTGTCAAGGAGCAGTTGCCGGAATTGGACGACCAAAACATCCTCACCGAGCCGCTGCGCCGCAACACCGCGCCGTGCATCGCCTACGCTTGTTACAAGATTAAGTCTGTGAACCCCAACGCCAACATCGTCGTATCGCCCGCCGACCACTACATCGGCGACGAGCGCGGTTTTGTGGAGACCATCAGCAGGGGTTTGCAGTTCACACAGTTTAGCAACTCGCTCCTTACCATCGGCATCGCGCCCACGCGCCCCGAGACGGGATACGGATATATCCAGATCGACAGCCATTCTGACGACAATCCCCTTGCTATCCACGAGGTTACAAGGGTGAAGCTCTTCACCGAAAAGCCAAACCTCGAGATGGCGAAGACTTTCCTCGAAAGCCGCGAGTTTTTCTGGAACTCGGGCATTTTCATTTGGAATGTCAACGCAATCACACAGGCGTTTGAGAAATATCAGCCCGAAATCCACAACCTTTTCTCTCAGGGTATGGGCATCTACAATACCGACCGTGAGACAGAGTTCATCAATTCCATCTACCCCGAGTGTCCCAACATCAGCATCGACTACGGCATTATGGAAAATCACGACGAGGTGTACGTGATACCCGCCCTCTTCCCGTGGAGCGACCTCGGCACGTGGGGGTCGCTGTATGAAAACTCCAACAAGGATTCCGATGGCAACGTCGTAGTCTGCGACAAGGCTATTATCCACGAC
>JAFXMJ010000132.1 GCA_017530465.1 Bacteroidales bacterium | reverse complement strand
TTTATCTTCCGGCACTGCAACGTCAGAGTGGGATACGCTATGATGTATTTCGCGATGCCGTTTTACCTGATTTTTGCGGGCAAGGCTCGTCGTGCGTCGATGCATTATTTCGGGTGGGTGTATGGATATGGTTTCTGGAAATCGCTGTGGAAGTGTTGGTGCAGCTATATCAATTTTGGCAAGGTGATACTCGACCGTTTCGCCGTGTTTGCCGGGCAGAAAGACAGGTTTCAGGTGGAGGAAGACCGTATGGACTTGTTCAACGACCTTATGACGCAGCCCGGAGGGTTTATGATGGTGGGGTCGCATACCGGCAATTACGAAATCTGCGGCTACTTGCTGCGGCAGGACGCCAAGAAGATTTTCACGCTTGTTTTTGGCGGCGAAGGCGAAGTTTTGCAGCGTCAACGATACGCTCAATGGGTTCAAAACAACGTCGAGATGGTTCCCGTGTCTGACGATATGTCGCATCTTTTTATCATCAACGAGGCGTTGCAGGAGGGCGGAATCGTTACGATGCCCGCCGACCGACTTTTGGGCAGCGCAAAGAGCGTTACCTGCAAGTTTGGCAATGCTGAGGCTGATTTCCCCGTGGGGCCATTCTCGGTGGCGGCGATAAGGGGCGTGCCGGTTTTGGCGGTGTTTGTTTTTAGAATGGCGACATACCGTTACAAGGTGATAGTCAGGAGGATAGATGCCGATGAGAATATCCGTCCCGCAAAATTGAGGGCAGAATCGATGGCTAAGGAATACGTCAATTTGTTGTATCAGCAAGTGTCTGAGAATCAATGCCAATGGTTCAATTTTTTTGAGTTTTTTAGAAAAGAATAATATGGTAACAATAATATCGGACAACATCATTTCGCCGCTTGGCACGACGTCCGAGGACAATTACCTCAACGTCAAGGCGGGCTGCACGGGCATACGCACGTATGACTCGCTCTTTGGCATCGACGGCAAGATTTCGTGCAGCAAGATTGACGACGCGTTGATAGACAGCGAGTTTGGTGCTGTTGTAGGTGCGGATGGCAATTATACCCGTCTCGAAAAATTGGCGTTGATTTCTACCACCAAGGCAACCCGAAATGCAGGCATTGATGCGTCAGGTTTTAATGTAAAATTCTATCTTTCAACCACTAAGGGTAATGTTGGACTATTGGACGAGGGCGTTACGGACTCCAACAAACTGTATCTTCACAATACTGCGCGGTTGATTTCCTCTCATTTTGGCAACAAAGTCTGGCCGCTGACTATCTCAAATGCTTGTATTTCAGGTGTTAATGCAATCATCTCTGCAAGTCGCGAATTGGAAGCGGGGCGCATAGACTATGCAGTGGTGACGGGTGTGGACGTTCTGTCCAAATTCATTCTGTCGGGTTTTTCGTGCTTGAAATCATTGTCGTCCAAACCTTGCCGGCCTTTTGACATCGACCGCAATGGACTCAATCTTGGCGAGGCGGCGGCTACCGTCGTCCTCCGCAAATCCAACGGCGAAGGGCATAATGTCCATTTCGTAAAAGGTGCTATTCGCAACGATGCCTACCATATTTCGTCGCCGTCGCGCACTGCCGAAGGTTCGTTCAACGCTTTAAATGATGTCCTTCAAGGCATTGACAAAGACCAAATTGCATTTGTAAACGCTCACGGTACTGCCACATTCTTCAACGACGAAATGGAATCTGTTGCCATCGACCGTATGGGGCTCAACAATACGCCAATTAACGCTTTCAAAGGCTATTTCGGACACACTCTCGGCGCGGCGGGCGTATTGGAAACGATTGTTTCTAAATATTCCATCCTTGATAATGCCGTGATTAAAACTCTTGGCTATCAGACGCTTGGTGTGTCGCGCAAAATCAATGTTGCAGCCGAAACTGCCGGCACCGACAAGCCATATTTTGTAAAACTTATTTCAGGGTTTGGGGGCGTCAATGCCGCCGCGCTGTTCAAAAAGGAGGTGTAGAATGAGCATTAATAATAGTAAAATTACAAGTACTGCCGTTATTGACGAGGCTTTTGGTGAGTATGCCATTGGTAAGGCACGTTATAAAATTTCTCCTTCGCAAATGGCTGATAATAATTTTCTTGCGGCTATTTACCGTGAGCGTTGCATCAACTATCCGAAGTTTCACAAAATGGACAAAATCTCCAAGGCTGGTTTCTTAGCAGTGGAGCTGGCTATTTCAGCACTGCCAAAAACATTGGATAAAGAAACCACGGGAGTTGTTTTTTTCAGTGACAACAATGGATCTTTGCCCACTGATTATATTTTTGAGGAAACCATTAAGGATACTGACAATTTTTTTCCAAGTCCGTCGATTTTTGTATATACGCTGCCAAACATTTTGGTGGGCGAGATATGCATTAGGCACGGTTTTAAGGGAGAATCGTCGTATTATGCTATTGATGACATACCTGCTCTCTACAAATCCACTTCGCCATTTGTATTGAATGAGCGGGCGTTTTCCTATTCTGATGTGCTTCCGGAAGAAACAGTGGGTAATATTGTTAATGATATGTTGCACGAGTGTAGTTCGGTTGTATGTGGAAGTTGGTTGTTTGATGACGACAAGATAACGGCTTGGGCTGCGGTTTTTGAAAATTTTAAGTAGTTTTTATTTGATTAAAATGTTGAGGTTGTTGATATTATCGTTGATGCAGTCGGCGTTGCTTGCGGCGGGGCAGGTGTTTCTGAAAATCGCAATGCAACGTGCGCCAAAATTCGCGTGGAAGTGGGTGATTATCAAGGATTACCTGACCAATTGGCCCTTCCTCTATTGCGGTCTTTGTATGGGCGGCGCGTCGTTGCTATGGCTCTATATATTAAAGCATTACGAACTTTCGGTGGCTTATCCGCTGATAAGTTTCAGTTATGTTTTTGGAATGATTGCGTCGGTGCTTGTATTTCACGAGACAGTGCCTGCCACACGTTGGATTGGCTTGGTGCTGATAGTTGCGGGAACGTTTTTGTTGCTAAAATAGGAGGTAGATTTTGACGCGGTTGTTCTTAAAAATATTCGATTTCTTCACGATACGCAAATGGTTGTTGCAATGCTTGTTAGTGGTTGTTATCTCAATAAGTATTGTAGGTGCTTTGCGTTTGGATTTTGGTGAGGATATATCGGATTTTTTGCCGGTCGGCGAAGATTATTCGAGCGTCAATAGGTTTGTGCAGGAGGCGTCGGGCAATTCGCGGATTATGATTTTTTTCAAGGATAATGACTCCATCTTCGACCCCAACCGCGTTGCCGAGTGTATGGACAAATATGCTGCGGAATTAAAACAAAACGACTCAAAACATCTATTCGACGGATTGTCAGCTGGTTACGACGATACCAAAATTTACGGTCTTTCGGGATTTATCCAGCAAAACATCCCTCTTTTCATTGACGACAATGATTACCTACACGCCGATTCGCTTATCAATCAGCAACATACAGAGGCCGCCCTCGCCACCGACAAACGACTTCTCACGAGTCCCGTGCCAAGTTATGTGAAAAACGTCGTCAAAAACGACCCTCTCGGTCTGTTTGTCCACAAGTTGGAAGACCTCAAAAGTTTCAGACCCACAGAGTGTTACAGTTTTATCAACGGACATATTTTTGAGCCGGAGATGAGGCGCGGCATCATTTTTTTCGATTCGCCGACTGGTATGAGCGAATCCAATGTTAACGCCCAGATTGTAAGCGAGTTGCAGAAAAGTATTGCTTCTGTCGCCGCCGACTATCCCGAAATTTCTGTTTCAATATTTGGTGCGCCGGTGATTGCGGTTGGCAATTCGCAACAGATTCAGATGGACACCATTGTTACGGCGTTGATGTCTATCGTGTTGATAATGTTGATATTATGGTTTTCGATTCGCAGTTTGAAAAACCTTCTGTTGATGACATTGACGTTGACGTTTGCGTTTTTGGTGACGGGTGCGCTTGCGTGGATTGTTTTCGGCAAAATTTCGCTTATCTCGTTGGGTATCAGCGTGGTATTTACAGGTATTGCGGTCAATTATCCTTTGCATTTCATTACGCATCTCTATCATTGCGACGACATCCGCCATAATATGCGCGAAGTGGTTGAGCCATTGGTAGTTGGCAATATTACGACTGTTGCTGCGTTTTACGCGCTGATGTTTGCGGGGTCGAGTGCGTTGCGCGACCTTGGTTTCATTGGCGGCACGTTGTTGGCGGCGAGCATTTTGTTTACGTTGATTTTTCTGCCGCATTATGTCAAAAAACTTGATGCTCACACCGATTCAGACGACGAATCAACCAACAAATGCCGAAAAATTTTCAACTTCGATTTTTCGTTTGACTTCTTGCGCAAGAAATGGGTTGTGATTCCAATTTCGATTGCAACTCCTGTGCTGGTTTATTTTGGATTTAAGACCGAATTTGACGGCAACTTGCGGAATATCAACTATATGACCGACGAAATGCGGGCGGAGGCGACGCATACTTTTGGACTGTTGAACTCCGATACCACGGTTTCTGTGTTTGTAACGGCCACTGGCAACAATATGGAATCCGCGCTCCAACATCACGAATCCGCATTGCAAGTGATGGATTCTCTGATGTCTAACGGCCTGATATTCAGCCGCAGTGGGGTAGGGGAGTACCTTCCTTCCGCCCGCCGTCAGCAAGAAAAAATCAACAAATGGAACGCCTTTATGCAGTCGCACCGCGACACGATAAAATATTTGCTCGCCCATAATTTGCCCGCCGTCGGCATCAAGGAAAATGTTTTTGCCAATTTCAATGAACTGATTGACAAGAATTTCTCTATCGTTGACAGTGCCGCTTTTGCGCCGTTGATTAGCGATGCCCTCAGCAATTATGTACATTCTGATGGCAACGGCGTGGCTATTGTCAGTATCCTGAAAGTGAAGCCTGACTGCGCTCAGGTGGTTGCAGACGCCTTCAAAGACGCAAATGTTGTTGCCTACGACGAGAGCATCGTCACAAAATCCTTTGCGAATATGCTCAACGACAATTTCAATTTTGTGCTCTTCGCAGCCGGATTCATTGTTTTTGTGTTCCTGACAATCTCCTTCGGGCGTTTGGAATTGAGTTTGATTTCCTTTGTGCCGCTCACCGTGAGTTGGTTTTGGATTTTGGGGATTATGTATCTATTTGATATTAAGTTCAATATCGTTAATATCATTTTGGCGACATTCATTTTTGGTCAGGGCGACGACTACGCCGTCTTTATGACCGAGGGCTTAATGTACGAGTATGCGCGTGGCAAGCGCGTCCTCAAATCCTTCAAAAATAGTGTGGCTATCAGCGCGTTAATAATGTTTGTGGGCATCGGCACGCTAATTTTTGCCAAGCATCCTGCAATGTCGTCGCTCGGATTGATAGTGGTGATTGGAATGTTTTCGGTGGTGGCAGCGTCGTTCATTTTTCCGCCGTTGCTATTTGATTTCCTGACCAAAAAACGTGATGGTTCGATGCGGGCTGCGCCGTTTACATTGCGGTCGCTGTTGATGTCTGGACTTTATTTTTTAGTTTTTGTGATAGCGTGTGGAGTGTTGTATATCAGGTCGTTGTTTATCAAGGATAATATTGATGGTAAGAAGAAATTTCACCGCCTGATGCAGCGTGTTGCCAAGATTACGCATTGGATTCCGGGCGTGCCGTTCCGTGTCACAAATCCTCATAATGTTTCGCTCGACAAGCCGTCGGTGATTATTGCAAATCATAGTTCGTCCTTTGACGTGCTTTGCCTGATGACGTTGCATCCTTATTTGTTGTTTGTTACCAACGATTCGCAACAAAAAAATCCGTTCTATGGCAAGATTTTGCGGAAGGCTGATTTTTATCCTGTGTCGGTCGGCTACGGAGTTTTGTCGGATAAATTGAGACCGTTTGTAGAGGCGGGATTTTCGATTGTGGTGTTTCCCGAAGGCACACGCAGCACCGACGGCAAAATCCACCGTTTCCATCAAGGCGCGTTCTTTCTCGCTGAAAATCTTGGACTTCCAATAACTCCCGTGATGATTCACGGCGCGGGCGACGCCTTCCCGAAGGGCGAACTCATCATCCGCCGTGGCTCAATCACAATGCGCATATTGCCAACCGTACAACGCAATGACAGTCAATTGTTTGCCGATAGTGCCTTGAAAACTTCACGCAATTTTAGAAGTCAGTTTATGAAAGATTTTGCCTCGTTTGTTGCCGAAGTTCGCACCGTCGATTACTGCAAAAACATCGTCCTCCGCAATTACATCTACAAGGGTTACGATGTTTGGAAGTCTGTAAAAAAATCTTTAAATAGCTTTATTTATCAACCTGAAAACTACCGCAATCTTCATCAAGTTTTTTTTGATAATTGTGATTATGGTGCAACGGCGTTTTTAGTTGCGTTGATGAATACCAACGTACAGGTGATTGCCAAGGATGCAACAGAGTTTATCGATGTTGCTCGTAATTGCAAAGAAGTACCAGAAAATCTGAGGTATGAGAATTCTGCTTCTTAGCTGCAAGGATTGAATTTCAAATGGGGTGGTCGTAGTGGTTTTGTGTTATATTGTCGTAATAACGTAACAACGATGTAACGTTATTTCGTTGTTACGTTATTACGACAATCCATAATCAACTCAAACTCCTTGTCCCATTGCAATTGGGATATGTCGAGCAGCTCCAAAATTCTTTTCCTGAATTAACGCCCTTTTTGCACACTCGTTTAATCATTGGTTTGCCGCATTTGGGACATTGTGGGGCATCGGCTTTGACACTTTGTTCGGCGCGGTATGCAAGTCGCTCTGCTGTTAATGCTTCTGTAAAGCCGCCTTCTTCGCGGAATGTTTTCAACTGATTGGTTATCTGTTTTTTGAGCATCATTATCAGACGATTGCAGAGTATTAACAGACAATTTGCCTCAATAATGGAATCGCAGGAACACAGCCACTCGTCAAATTTGTGTTTCTGAGTCAAAATATGACTGCAACTCTGATGCTGTACATCATCTTTGTAGTTGGGACGGTCGAGACGTATGTATGCAATTTTTTTGTATTCGTCGGATTGTACTGACCACGGTGTCTGTTCGTGGATCATCAGCCAATTAATATAGTCGTTGGCTAATTCGGCTAAACTTGCCCGCGCAACATCGGTGAGTTTCATTTCGGTTTCTTTGGAGGTGGAATGACGCGAATTGCCTTCCGCTATGTTGGCAGGAACAGAACGTGCCGCCTGTGTCATTTGGTCGTATTGACGTCCGCAAGGGTCGTTGGTGCGGTTGAGATGACGGCGACAAAAATCCTGCGTGGTGAGTTGTATTACATTCGCCAACACCCACGTATCCAACCAATAATATCCGAAATTAGTTACTTCCATTGCCGCAGTTTTTTTCACTGCAAATATAGTGTTTTTTGAGGAATTACAAATGAAAATATACTTTTTGTTTTTCTCCCAGCGTTCTATAATTACAAGTTTGTTTCACAAAATAATCGTTGGATACTATGGAAGAAGAACTGGAAAAACAAAATTTGGAGGCGCAGGAAGAGGAGGAGGCCACGGAGGTCGATTGGTGGTCGCCAAAGGACGGAAGCTTTGAACGTATCGAGGAAGTCAAACCGCCCGTGCCTGGTGCGGTGCAGCCGCCCAAATGGAATGGCCCTGAGAGTAGCAAACCATTCGTGGAAATTACCGCCGACTATCTCAAAAAGTCAACCAAAATCAAAGATTGGCTGTTAGTTTTCATTGCTCTTATAAGTGTCGGATTACTTTTTCAATATCATTAATTTGATA
>JAFXMJ010000011.1 GCA_017530465.1 Bacteroidales bacterium | reverse complement strand
CTAACTGAATCGAATCCAGTATCAGAATGATTAGTCCAGAGATAATATTAAAGCCCGACACAGCAAGCATCAGCAGGATGATTATCACTACGTTTGCGTCCAACAGATCCAACCAGGAGAACACCTGCGGGTTCAGTTGTTCCATAGTCTCCATATAGTACCCGTTACCCTTATCGTCAAAGCGGTTAGCTGTTGCAAAAAAGACATAATCCGAAGCCTCGTATAGGTTGTCGGCGTCGTGGAACGTGGAGACTGGCAATGTCATTCAGATTCAGCACGACAACAATATTATCTCCATATACAAACATTGCGCGGCTATGCACAAGACCGTGGGCGACAAGGTGGAGGCGGGCGAGCCAATTGCAATCGTGGGCAATTCGGGCGAATACACGTCGGGACCCCACCTGCACTTTGAATTGTGGCACGACCGTGTGCCGGTCAACCCCGAATTGTACATACCGTTTTAGGGTGGAGCATTTTTTGGTAATTAATTGAGACGACTACTAACTAATCAGACAAACAATGGAACACAGACATATCGCCATATTGGGCTCCACAGGGAGCATTGGAACGCAGACATTGGATGTCATCAGGCGCAATCCCGACCGTTTTGAGGCGGAGGTGTTGACTGCGGGCGGCAATTGGGAATTGCTTGTAAAACAGGCAATTGAATTTAAGCCAAACGCCGTGGTCATTGCCGACGACACCAAATACGAGTTGGTGAAGGACGCATTGAAGGATTATCCTATAAAGGTGTTTGCGGGCAAGGACGCTTTGCAGCAAGTAATGGAATTTGACAGCATCGACATCGTTGTAGCGGCACTCGTTGGATATGCCGGATTGATGCCAACGATACACGCCATCCGTCACGGCAAGCCAATCGCCCTCGCCAACAAGGAGACCCTCGTAGCCGCCGGAAGCATCGTTACAGCCGAGGCGGTGGAGCATCGTGTGCCGATTTTGCCTGTTGACAGCGAACATTCCGCCATTTTCCAATCCATCATTGGCGAACAAGGCGAAATCGAAAAAATACTCCTCACTGCGTCCGGCGGTCCCTTCCGTGGAATGTCTGCCGACCAATTGAAATCCGTAAAAAAAGAAGCCGCCCTCCGTCATCCAAATTGGAATATGGGCGCAAAGGTTACCATAGATTCGGCGTCGATGATGAACAAAGGCCTCGAAACCATTGAGGCTATGCACCTTTTCCAAGTGCCGATAGACAAAATCGAAGTGCTGATACATCCTCAGAGCATCATACATTCGGGCGTTCAGTTTGTGGACGGCTCGGTGAAGGTGCAGATGGGAATGCCCGATATGAGGCTTCCAATACAGTTTGCGATAGGCTACCCCGACCGCATCAAGAGCGATTTTCCAAGGGTCGATTTCTTCTCGTTGCCCAAGGGTCTCACTTTTGAAAAGCCGGACTTGACCACATTCCGCAATCTTGCCATTGCAATGGATTCCGCCCGCCGTGGTGGCAACGCGCCCTGCGCTATGAACGCCGCCAACGAGGTCGCCGTCCGTGGCTTCTTGAATGACAAGATTGGCTTTGTGGAGATGTCGGATTTGATAGAGAAGGTAATCGCCAAGACCTCCTTCATCGCCAAACCGACTCTTGATGATATTATGGCTACCCACAAGGAAGCCACTGATATTGCCGAATCAATGTTAACAAAATGAGTATGAACTTTTCAAACAATTACAACGCAATGATAGACCGCCAAATCCCCTCCAACAAGTCGATAGCATTTGTCATCGTGATATTGTTGGACCTGATATTTATCAACGGTGTGTTTTTTGCGATGGTGCATTTCTTCCCGAGGCTCGGCGATTTTGACTATTCTATCTTTTGGTGGAATGGTTCGTACCTATTGTCAATAATGTTGCTGCCGCCGTTGGCGTATAGGCGTGTGGCGAGGTTTGACCTCGTGATGCTCCGAAGTGGCAAGACCGCCGCGCTGATGGGTTTGCTGTATTTCTGTTTCAACCGCAGCATCGACGGCGATGTGTTTGCCAAGAGTGCGATAGCATCGTTTGGAGTGTTGATATTGACTCTGATGTTTTCGCGGTGGCTCGGCTCCAACATCGTGGCTGCCCTCCGTCGTCGTCACAAGGACAATTGCGAGGTGCTGTTTTCGGGTGCTGGTGTCAATCTCCGCAAACTCTACGACGCAATGTCTGACCCGCGCATCGGCTACCACATCCACGGATATTTTGAAAACAAGGAGTCGCGCAACCTTGGCGACGTACTCCCGCGTCTCGGCGACGTGAAGGACACCATCGACTACCTGAAAAACCATCAGATTGATATGCTCGTCTGCAACATCGGCACCGACCGCGAAGAAGAGATTCTGCCGATAATGGACTATTGCGAAAACAATTTCATTAAATTCTACACCGTTCCCAACGTCCATAACTATCTGAAACGCTCTATGAATATGGAGTTTGTGGGCGATATGCCGGTGTTGGCAATCCGCAACGAACCTCTCCGCCGTCCGTTCAATAGGTTTAGAAAACGTGCTTTTGATGTGATATGCTCTGGAATAGGACTTATTTTCCTGTTGCCGATATTTGCAGTGTGCGCCATTATCATCAAACTCAAATCGCCCGGTCCCGTATTCTTCAAACAGAAGCGCGGCGGTCAGGACGGCAAGGAGTTCCTGTGTTACAAATTCCGCAGTATGCACGTAAACGCCGAGGCAGACACCAAACAGGCTACCGAGGACGACCCGCGCAAATATCCTTTTGGCAATTGGATGCGCAAGCACAATGTCGATGAGTTGCCGCAGTTGATCAATGTGTTCCTTGGCGATATGAGCCTCGTGGGTCCGCGCCCGCATATGAGACTGCACGACGATTATTACGGCAAGAGCATCAACGGCTATTCGGTGCGATTCTGGGTGAAACCGGGCATCACTGGTTGGGCTCAGGTAAATGGTTACCGTGGCGAAACCAAGGAAATGTGGCAGATGGAGGAGCGCGTTGTGTGCGACATCTGGTATCTCGAAAACTGGTCGTTCTCGCTTGATGTCCGCATCATCGTCAAGACTATCCTCAATATGGTGCACGGCGAGAAGGCAGCGTACTAAGGGTTCTCCGAAAATGGAAAGAATGAATAAGAATTAAAATGAAAATACTCAGCGCAAAACAGATGCACGAACTCGACCGTGCAATTATGGACAGGGAAGGCATAACGTCCTTGCAACTGATGGAGCGCGCTGCCGAAGGGCTTGCGGCGCGGATAATGCAACGTTTTCCCGATGCGTCGAGGAATTTCAAGATTCTGTGCGGCTGCGGCAACAATGGCGGTGATGGTCTTGCCATCGGGCGCATCCTTCATTCGCACGGATACGATGTCGAGTGTTTTCTCTTGGAATCCGATAGGTATAGCGACGACTGCCGTACCAACGCCAAACTCGTGGAATCTCTTGGCATCCTGCACACCATTGGCGAAGAGGACAGGATGCCCGATTTCAATGATTCTGATATTATAATTGATGCGCTGTTCGGATCCGGTCTCAACCGCGAAATCTCTGGTGTTGCCGCATATATGGCTTGTCGCTGCATTTTTGAAAAGAACTTTGTGATAGCCATCGACATTCCGTCGGGTCTCGCCGACAATACAATTCCTGACGACACCATCGAGGATGAGTTTGGTGATGTGGCGGAAGTCGTTGTAAGGGCTGATTGGACGTTGACGATAGAAGCTCCGTTCCTCTCGATGCTTGTGCCTGAAAATCAAGTTTTTGTAGGTGATTTTGACATTGTGCCGATTACCATTGACGACAGCGAGATGGCATATTTGGACGCTGATTATTATTACACGGAGTTTCAGGACATCAGGCAGATGTGCCGTCCCCGCAAAAAATATTCGCACAAAGGCACATTCGGACACACCTTATTAATAACAGGCGCAAAAGGCAAGGCTGGCGCGGCTGTATTGTGCTGCAAGGCTTGTCATCGTGCCGGGTCTGGATTGGTGACGGCGTGTGTGCCGTCGGATTTGGTTGACATTTTGCAGATTTCAACTCCTGAGACAATGGTGACGCCCAGCTCTGATGCCGAAATCATTGCCGACATTCCCGACCTCGACAAATATTCCGCCATTGGCATTGGCCCTGGCATCGGCACTGACGCACAGACAGTTGCCGCCGTCAAAAAACTGTTGCAGACCGCCACGCAGCCGCTTGTATTGGATGCCGACGCGCTCAACATCCTCGCCGCAAATCCCGAATTGATGGAGCTATTGCCCAAAAATTCAATTCTCACACCGCACCCAAAAGAGTTTGAGCGGCTGTTTGGCAAGACCGACAATTCCATCGAGCGGCTCGAACGCCTTGCGCAAAAGGCGGAGCAGTACAATATAATCATTGTGCTCAAAGGTGCTCATACCGCTGTGGCAGATTCGCACGGTTATATTTATTTCAATTCCACCGGCAATCCCGGAATGGCGACGGCTGGCAGCGGCGACGTATTGACGGGTGTAATCGCGGCATTGCTCTCCCAAAAATATTCTCCTATCGAAGCGGCGCGTATTGGAGTTTACGTCCACGGAATGGCTGGCGACCTTGTGGCAGAACGGATTGGCGTACAGGGCGTTGTGGCGTCGGATATAATCGAGGCTTTGCCGTTGTCGTTCAAAAAAATTGCTGATAATTGAAAAAAATTTGGTCATAAAATTTATCTTTTTTATCTTTGACGCGGTTAATTAACTCAAAATAGCAAACAAGATGAAGAAAATATCGATTTTATTCGCAATGCTCATCTTAGTGATGGCTTGCGTTGTAGTATCCTGCGGCAGTAGCAGCAGCGGCGGCGAACAAGTTACCGCTAAGTTCCTGACCGAGGACGAATTCGCCAAGAGTTCGTGGAAGGGCGAGTATAACGGCAATGAATTGTCCTTGGACGTTACGAGCAAGACTTCTATGACTTTGAAGTATTACGTGGCCACGTTGTCCAAGAACACTGAAACTGATCCGACTGGGTCTTTCAAGACGGTTACAATCACTTACAGCTTCGATGCTGCCAAGGGTGTTGCCACTGGCTCGGCAGACAATGTTGCTTACGTGGCTACATTGACGGCTAAGGACAAGATGGACTTCACAATGGGTTCTGAGTCGGTAAAACTCTCAAAGAAATAACCTCTTTTTTATTTTCCCCCTTTTTTCGGATGCCCGGTTTTTTATTTTTTTTTGCCGGGCATCTTTTTTTGTGGGTGTACGTTTTTTTCGGACGTTGACAAGCAACGCCCCTACGCTTCCTCATCGTCCTCCTCGCCTTGTGTGATTGTGATGCCAACGATGGAGATGTCGTCCACTTGTTCGAGGGTGCCGCGCCATTCTATGTGCTTGTCGTAGAGGAATTTTGCCATATCGTCGGCGTTGTCCATTTTGGAGGCTTCTATAATAAGGTTGGAGAAATTGCGGCGGCCGAGTTTTTTGCCAAACTCCGAGCCAAACTGGTCAGCGTATCCGTCGGAGCATACGAGCAGGAAGTCGCCTTCTTCCAATTGCAACCAGTGGTCTTCAAACTGGAAGTTTTCGTCGGGGGAGATGCCGCCAATTGATATTTTGTCGGGCATTATGGTTGTGAGTTCGCCTTTGCGCACGAGGTAGAGCGGACGGTATGCGCCGGCGTATTGCACCTGGGTATTGCGCGAATTGATGATGCAGAACGACATATCCATACCGTCGATGCCGCCCACTTTGGAAGAAAGGCTGCTTACGGCTTCTTGGAGCTTGTCGTTGAGGTTCATAAGTATTGTTGACGGCGGGTCTTCCACGCGGCATCCCTGCAAAATTTCGTCCAAGAACACCTTGCCCATCATTGATACGAATGCGCCCGGCACGCCGTGTCCCTCGCAGTCGCAGAGAGCCATATATTTGCGCCCGAATTTGTCGCCCATCCAGAAGAAGTCGCCTGATACAATGTCTTTGGGAAGGTTGATGAGGAAACTTTTTTTGAACCGCTGACGGAGATAGCCCTGCCCGGTCATCAACGCTTGTTGTATTGTGGATGCGTATTCGATGGATTTGGTGACGTCCTTGTTTTTGAGTTCTATTTCGTTGCGCTGCTTTACGATTTCGAGTTCGGCTTTTTTGAGTGATGTGATGTCGGTGTCCACGGCAACAACCTGCAAAATCTTGCCCTTGTCGTCGAAAGTGGGGGAGAGGGTGGTCTGCACCCATACTTCGTCGCCCGATTTGGTGATGTGCGGCAGGGTGAAGGTCACCGACTTGGCGTTGTCATATACAAATTTGTAAAATTCTATCGAGTCTTTCTGCCTGAGTGCCTGTTCGTAATATGACGATTGATGTGTGAATTCCTCCAATGTGTATCCATATACTTTGGTGAAGGAATTGTTGATCCAGGTGATATTGCCCGCGCCGTCGAGTAGCATCACGGCGTTGTCGGTGTTGCGGAGCGCGGTGGATATTTTCAGGAGTTCGCTCTGACTTTTGCGCAGTTCGTTGAGGGTGTGTTCGAGTTCGAGGCGGTGGGCGATGTACTGTTTGTTTTGACGCTCCGATGTCCTCGCCGTGCTGAAATGTACAATTGCCGTCTCCAAATACGACACTATGCTGCGCACAATTTCGGTGCGGTAGTCGTTGAAGTAGTTAGGCTCGTTGTTGAAGATTGACAATACGCCAAAAATAATGTCGTCGTCGAAGAGCGGAATGTACAGCGCGGAGCCGGTGATGTTTTTGCTCACCTTGTATTTGTCGGTGTCGATGTAATACGCCACTTCTTTCTGGTAATCGTTGAGCAGGACGGTCTTGCCGTGGGTGAAGCAATAGATATTGACGTTGTTGCAGATGTCGAGATTGTAGCGTGCGAAAGGTATGGTCTCGCTCTCGATGTTGAAGAAGGAAAAGTCGAGGCTGTTGTAGAGGCCGTTGAGGATGCCGATGCCGATGGAATCAGTGTGGATAAACTTCCTGATAGCCTCGTATGTAGTGTTGTAAATTTCTTTTTGCTTCTTGTGCTTGATGATGCGCAGCCCAGCCTGATTGAGGGCGTAGTATTCGTTGACTATTTTGTCGGTGTCCTCTTTGGTTTTTTGCACGGTGTCAAGTGCCTGTTGCAACTTCTGTTTGCTTTCGTCGATATTGCTCTCCAATGCTGCTATGCGCTTCTTTTGACGGATGTGCATAACAACGCACACGATGGCAAGCACCGTGATGGCAGATATGGATAATATCGTATTGAGCATAGCGAAGTTGTTTATGTTTTTTTCCAGTGCGAAATTACTAATTAATTTTGGTTTGGCGAAAAATAATCAGCAAATTTCTTCTAATATCCTATCAACGTGCGTGCCGAGAGTGCGTAATGCGCCGTCAATTTGCCATTTTTCTTGCTTTTTGGGCAGGATGTGATTGGAAGTGCAGCGGATTTCGGCGTATTGGACGTTTTGCAACGCGCAGACGTAGCTGTACGCCGCCGATTCCATAGTCTCCAAGTCGGCGGGGAATTGTTGGAGGAGGCTCGCGACGTGTATTGGGTCGGTGCAGGTGCGCGATACGGTGTTTGCGGTTGCTGTTGGCAGTTTTATTTTGTCAGCAATTTCGTCCGACACATTATTATATATGTATCTTTCACGGAACGGTGGCTTGTTGCAATCGAGGAACGTAGAACCAATTAGCGGTACAAAACCTCCTTCCTCGTCCTCAAAACCTGTGTCGGCAAAGGTGGATTTCCCAATCATAAACATTTGGTTGAGGTCGCGGTCGCGGTTGTAATCGCCGGCGATGCCCGCCGTAATTACGAGGTCGTATTTCTTTTGGGCGAGCGCAAGTGTAAGGTTGTAAACAGTCTGAAAAATGCCCACGCCCGTTATGAGCCTGTAAGCGTAGGAGTTGGTGACATATTTGAGTTCGTTGCTGCACGCGGCGCACAATAATATATTATGTTTCATTTTTATTGGATTATTTGAAAAATTAACTGTAATTTTGCAGATGCAAATTTATGAATTTTTTTTAAATGATAGAGTTTATTGAAAACGGCATTACGCCAAACACTGACACACGGTATTATAAGGTAGAAAATTATAATGAGGCGGCTACGGAGGGCATTTCGTCGGCTGTAAGTTCCATTTTGGCTCATCTTGGCGAGGACACTTCACGCGAAGGCATCCGACAGACTCCCAAGAGGGTCGCCAAGGCTTTGCAGTTTTGTACCCAAGGCTATCAGGTAGATCCCAAGAAGATTCTTGAAGGCGCATTGTTTCAGGAAGACTATTCGCAGATGGTGCTCGTGAAGGACATCGAACTATATTCCCTCTGCGAACACCATTTGCTGCCATTTTTCGGCAAGGCGCACGTGGCGTACATTCCCAATGGCGTTATCACCGGATTGAGCAAGGTGGCGCGTGTAGTAGATGCATACGCAAGGCGGCTTCAAGTGCAGGAGCGTCTCACGATGCAGATACGCGACTGCATACAGGAAACCCTTCATCCGCTCGGCGTGGCAGTGGTCATCGAGGCTCATCACCTCTGCATGATGATGCGCGGCGTCCAAAAACAAAATTCTGTAACTACGACGTCGGCTTTTTCGGGCATTTTCTTGAAAAGCAAGGCTACGAGGGAGGAATTTTTGAGTTTGATACAGAGGTCGCTGAGGTAAAATTTTTGGCGGGGGATGCCGGAATGGATAGAACACAATGGCAAGAAGATTTACGAGGCAGTGAGATAAAAATTTGTTTGTACCAAAAAAAGTATTTATATTTACAACGGTAATTAAAACAAATTTAATGGGTATGACATCAGGCTGCAAGATAAAAAAGAAACGTTCGGTAAATTCGATTACAAAGATAATTGCCGGATACTTTAAGAACCAACCGGTTGTGAAGGCATGGCTTTTCGGGAGTTTTGCGAGAGGAGAACAAACGCCCGAAAGCGATG
>JAFXMJ010000131.1 GCA_017530465.1 Bacteroidales bacterium | reverse complement strand
GCCGACACGCCGCTCAACATTGCCGTCTATAACTTTGTGGATATGATTTCGCACGCCCGCACCGACAATGCAATGATGCGCGAATTGGCAGACAACGAGATTTCATACAGGGCGTTGACTAAGACTTGGTTTGAACATTCGTCGCTCCTGACGCTCATCAAGACCTTATCGCGCAAGGATTTTAAGGTAATCTTGACCACTGACCACGGCAACACTCGTGTGAGCAATCCCGTAAAGGTAACGGGCGAAAAGGAAATCACCTCCAACGTTCGCTACAAGATAGGCAAAGACCTGCAATTCAACAAGAAAGACGTTTTTGAAATTCAAAATCCCAAACTCGCGCAACTCCCGCAGCAAAGCATCAGCACGCGGTACATATTTGCGCACAATCGGGATTTTATGGCTTATCCCAACAACTTCAACTATTACGCCAAGTATTACAGCGACACATTTCAGCACGGCGGAATCTCGATGGAGGAGTTGCTGATACCATTCATAACGTTGAAACCTAAATAAATGCATAATTCACAATGCATAATGCATAATTGCCATTCGGAGGAGGTGAATAGCGATGAATGTAAGATAAAAAACAACAAGAATTAAAAAGATTTGTAAGATTTGAATAGATTTGTGAGATTTCCCGCCGTAGGCGGCGGCCATTACAGAGGCGATGCCATAACGGGCAGAAATTTTACAAAATCGAAACAAATTTTACAAGAATAATGACAGATTATATGACTAAGTATTATGGAATGTCAATTGAAAATAAATAATTTATCAGAGATAGACGCTGCGGCGCAGGAGTTTCTTGGAATTTTGAAGACGCAATATCCCGATTCGCGCTGCATAATTTTCAACGCCGGAATGGGGGTGGGCAAGACCACTTTCATCAAGGCATTGAGCAAGGCAATGGGCGCGATTGACGAGGCAAGTTCGCCGACATTTGCCATTGTCAACGATTACCTTTGCAAAGACGGCAGCCACATTTTCCACTTCGACCTCTACCGCATCAAGGACACCGAGGAAGCGATGGCGGCGGGCGCGGAAGATTATATTTATGGCAACGACTACTGCTTTATCGAGTGGCCCGAAACGCTCCTGCCCGTCCTGCCCGACAACACGGTAAACGTCAATATTGAGGAAGCCGAAGATGGAGCGCGAATTATGACCATTGATCGCCTTGCGGCGGAGGCTTAGCCAAAAATGAAAAGAATAATAAAGAATTGAAAGAAATGATAACTGAAACACCTGAACTTTGTGTAACTGAAATATCGTTGTTGCCGGAGGAGAAGTTGCAGCAACTTGTAAAGGGTGGTCGAGAGTTGACGATTGCCGTGCTCAAAAACGCCCCCGATACCGATACCCGTGTGCCGCTCACGCCGATGGGCGTGTCGATACTTGCGGCGGGCGGGCATCACGTGCTTATAGAAAGCGGCGCGGGCGCGCAGGCAAATTACGACGACCTCGAATACGCCGAATCGGGCGCGGACGTTACCGAATCGCGTGAAAAACTTTTCAAGGCAGACATTATCCTCAAAACCTCGCCTTTCACGGTTGAAGAAGCGGCGATGACTAAAAAACGTCAGACCCTCATCTCTTATCTCGGCGTGGCGCAGGCAAGCAAGGAATACATACAGACTTTGCTGAAGCGCAAGGTTACTGCAATTGCGATGGAGTACATTCAGACCGAAAAAGATTTTTATCCCATCTCCCACATCAACAGCGAGATAGCGGGCAGAAATGCCATCTTCATCGCGGCAGAACAACTTGGCAAACAGAGCGGCGGCAAGGGAGTGTTGCTCGGCGGCGTTACGGGCATTTCGCCATCGTCGGTGGTGATTATAGGCACGGGCGTTGCGGCATTGCACGCTGCACGGGCAGCTGAATTTCTCGGTGCGGAAGTCAAGGTGTTTGACGACAGCGTGTGCAAACTTGCCGGTTTCAGGCAGCGGCTCGGCAGGGATATTTTCACGTCGGTATTGCTGCCGCAGGTGTTCAATAAGGCACTCGCAACCGCCGATGTAGTAATTGGCGCAAAACATATCACGTCGCAACCCTATCCGATAGTAACTGCCGATGTGGTAGCTACGATGAAGAAGGGTTCGGTAATCGTGGACCTCAATGTGGTGACGGGCTCGTGTTTTGAGACGTCGCATCCGACGACGCTTCAGCAGCCGGTCTATGACGTCAACGGCGTAAAACATTTTTGCCTCCCCGACATCACCGCCCTCGTTCCCAAGACTTCGAGCATCGCTTTAAGCAATGTGCTGTATCCGCTTATCAAAGAGATTGCCGACAATGGCGGCATCAATCCTACAATCACGTTCAACAAGCTCCTGCGCTCCTGCATCTATTGCTACAACGGGATGCTTACCAACCGGTATCTGGGCAAACGCTTGGACATAGAAACACGGGACATAGATTTGTATTTGCTGTAATGGAAGGATTGCGTTAAAAACGAAAAATACCGAGAATTTGATTGCCAAATTCTCGGTATTTTTTTGTTTGAGGGCGGTCAGGATGAACGCACTATTTTTTGAGACGGTTCGTGTAGGCGGACGAGCCGTCCGCACTCCACAATTAGATGCCCTCTACGACGCGGGTCCAACCGAATGGGTCTTCGCACTCGCCGAATTGGATGGCGACGTACTTTTCGTAGAGTTTGGTGCAGACTGGGCCGGGCTTGCCGTCTTTGGTGAGGACGTAGGTCTTGTTGTTTTCTACATCGACAATTTCGTGTATCGGGGTGATTACCGCAGCCGTGCCGCAGGCTCCCGCCTCGTCAAATTCCAAAAGTTCCTCTTCGGGAATCGGACGGCGTTCCACCTTGTAGCCCATCCATTCTGCAAGTTGCATGAGGCTCTTGTTGGTGATGGAGGGGAGGATGGATGTCG
>JAFXMJ010000130.1 GCA_017530465.1 Bacteroidales bacterium | reverse complement strand
GCTGCAATGGTCTTGTCGGCGGTAATTGTGCCGCCCTGCTCTGCCTCGCGGAGTGTGATGGCAAATTTTTCGTCCTCTACATCAGCCGGAGTGTAAATGATTTGGTCAATGTACATCGAGAGACCGTCAGTGTTGTTGATTCTCAGGTCGTTGACACCTTCAATGAGCGAAGCATTGAATACAGCCTTTTTCCATTCGTTGGAGGCGGTCTTTTCGGTGGCAACGGTCTGCTCTGTGCCGTTGACATTGACGGTGAGGTTGCCCGCCTTCGATGTGCAGAGGTAACGGATTGCAATGCGGTAGTCGCCAGCCGATTTCAGCGTGAGTTGGTGGCGGAGCGAGCCGTTCTTGTTGGTTCCCAAATCGATGAAACCATTGCCCGCGTGTCCTACGATGCTTGGATACCAGTTGTAAGGACTTGTGCAGCAACTCTTTATGCTCTTGAAGTCCATATCCTCAGCCTCAATCATAATTGCGCCGTGGTAAGCCTCGGGCTGTTTGGGCAGCGACAATGCCTTGGCAATAGGAGCTTCGGGGCGGGTGTTGTTGCCCGAACAATTGAGTGTCAAATCCACAGGGCCCATATGCGTCACCAACAATGTGTAAACGCCGTTTGCCCATACCACGGAGGTCTTGCAGCTGGCGTCGTTGCGCTTGGTGAGCGTGAAGGTGGGCTGCGATGTTGCGCCCTTGATAGTGATGATGTCCTCACGCGCCGTGGTGGTGTCGGAGCGGTAATTATTAAGGTAAAAATCAATATGATCGCCGTACTCGCGCACCACGCCGCCGGAGAGTTTGTTGAAAGTGAGCGAAAGTTCGTCGCAGGTGTTGTACTGCAACGGAATTGTGGCGAGTGCCGTGGTTTTCTTGTTGACGTAAGAATAAGGCGTATAGGCAACGAGTTGATTGCCATTGCGGGCTACAAAGAGGTCGCCAGTAGCCACTTCGGGGTATTGGGCGTTGAACTCGGCAACTTTCTCAGATTGGTTTGCCCAACGCTTGGACCTTTTTACCTGTACGGGAATCGATTTTGCAACGTCGTCGTAGAGGTCGATGCAGACGGGGATTGTGGCGTAGCGTCCGGTCTTTTTGAAGTAGCAATAATTGTCCATCCACTGTCCGTTGCCACGGTTGAAGGGGTCGTCCTGCTTGTAAATACCGTCGTAGAGGTCGCCCCAGGCTGCGTATTTCTCTTCGTCGCTGCCGTCATTGACGTCGTTGATGATTACGATTTTTGTACGGTTTACTACTTCCTCGCGGCTCGGGATGCGCACAGTGCCATCAATTACCTTGCGGAACATATCCACCCAAACGCCGTCAAAATTGGGGAAATGCGCCCAATTCCTGCGCGTGTAGCCGTCCACGGTGCTATTGTCGACCTCGTGGAAACACTCCTCGCGCCAGGTCAATTCGGGGCCGTCCCACACTGCGCCGCCGTTGATGCCGGTCTGCTCCAATACAGTGCCAATGCCGGCGGATGCGGGGTATTTTTTGTTGTGATTTTCGCCAAACAACGCCTGCAACGCGCCATTCCAGCCGCAATTGTCGTAACGGACGCCGTAATTGGTGGAAAGTCCGCTGATGAACGGCGAGATTGACACGCTCTCATTGTTGTAGAAGCAGCTCGACGTGGTGTACTTGTAAAGCCAGATTACAGATTCGGGGTATTTTTTGCAAGCCTCCAATAACTTTGGCTCGCGTTTCATCATTCCGACAGGATTGAGGCCGTGGCTCCAAATGTTGCCGCAGAACGACACCGTGAGGAAGCCGCCGTATTGGTGCGACATCTCCACGAGCTTAGCGAATAGTGCCAACCTCGTGGTCTGCGCCGACGAACTCAGGTCGCCCGACTCGTCAAATCCCCAAAACTGCTCGGCGTAGTTCCATCCGAGGAAGTTGGGGTACTGCTTAAAGAAATACTCAAAAGTCTCGATGTCGTTGTCCTGGATGTGGGTGTGTCCGCCGCTCGCTGGCTGGCAGGTAAACCAGACGCCGTTTTGCTGGCAGACGGTAGCCCACGATTTGTAGGTGCGGACAGCCTGCTGAGGCATTTTGTAAACGTTTTTGTCCTTGTCGTACTGGCACGAAAGGCTCAGGTTCATACACACATACGGCCTGATGTCTTCCGGCACGAGGTCGATGATTTTTTGAGGATCCGCCTGATACCAAACGTCCACGTGTATCAGCCACAAGGGATGCTCGTTGTCAACGGGACGACGCTGCTCCTGCTGCGCAAAGATGCAGTTGGCAAACGCCGTCAATAAGATTGCTAAAATAATAAGTTTTTGTCTCATATATTATTGATGATTTTGGTGTTTGTTTTGCGCAAAAGTAGCAAAAACGTCGGAATTACAACATATAAAAATGTTTCAAAAAATTGCGAAAATGTTACGGAAATGCCTTCGGAGAGGCTGTAATGGTAACATAATCTTTTGTTTTTTGATTTCATTTAAACTTTTTAACACCGAATTAAACAAATGAAACGAAAACGCAAATGTGCATTAATCTAATGTAGAGACGCAAAATTTTGCGTCTCTACGACGAATAAAACAAATACTGATTTGGGTCATTGCTTTTGTATTCGTTACATTTGTAACAAAATTATTGCAAATAATTTTGTATTATTTGAACATAAAAACTATTTGTTTTATTCGTTAAATTCGGTGTTAAATGAAATTGCCGTGGACAATCATAAATTTTTATTCATAAATAGTTGTAAATGTTAAAAAATATTATTAGCTTTGCAATCGGAAAAAAGGACAAAAACAAAGGAGTATTTGCTTGGGCTGATTCACTGTAAAAGACCAACTACAATAGTATTTATCAGTCCTTGCGAATGCTCACATCCGTATAGAAATATAGGGTGTGGGTTAACTTTATGGTAATTACAGGCATTGGTCTGCCTCAGTGAACTATGGGAAAATCCGCACCTTTATTTTTGTCGGATTGTTTAACTATAAAAAAACAAATTCGATGTTAGGTATTCTATTGAATGTCAACGAAGAAGCCATCGTGCACAGCAACCCGACAGCCGTTGTGGTTGCCTTTGTGTTGTCGGCAGCGGTGTTTGCAGTTGTATTGTATTTCTTACACAAAAACAGCAACAACAGGATGATTGAGAAAAAAGGCGGCATAAGGGGATGCTGCCCCAATCTGGTTGACTTCCTAATAAAGCATTATCCACTTGCCCGGATTGTTTCTGAATCTCCCATCGACATTTTTATAACAGCAGCTGATGTTTACAAATTTGTGAAGATGCATTTTTATTTGGATTTCAATAAGAATTTTGACATCGAAATCAAAGGCGAACTCGTCCCCGACCCCGACAAAATGCCAGACTCAAAGCCCAAAAAGTTCGTTTGGGTTATCTCAAATAATGACAACGCCTTTTCCGACGAATTGATGGTAATCAACGAAATAAAAAAGGATATGGTGATTTCCTAATTTATACTTTAACAACGAATTAAACGAATATAACAAATATTTTTTTCGCAATGTAGAGACGATGTGCACACATCGTCTCTACAACGAATTAAATTGCTGGTAATTATTTCTGTTCTTTCTTGTACTCGAAGAAATCCACGTCAACCATACCGCCCGCCTTCTTGGTGGCATAATTGAAGATTGCGAATTTGGAGCCCATAAAGAACCTGCGGTAGTCAAAAATCATCTTGTAATGGTTGCCGGTCTTGGTCCAGGACTTGCCGTCGAGACTGTAATAAAAATCAGCCATATCGCCGCCCTGTTCGCCATTGCGGGCGCGGAAGTCGCCGTCGATGCGCAGCCAAATCTCATTCTGTTTCAGCTCGATAGTCTCCAACACCTTGTTTTCTACATTGGTGACAGCCTTGGTTCTTTCGTCGAGGGCAACAATCTGCTCGGAAGTTTCGAGGAAGAGTTTTTTGCCGATTTTTTTCACCGTCAATACGCCCGAATTGCCGTTGAACGCCGAAAAACCAGCGCAGTCGCCGTCCTTCATTTT
>JAFXMJ010000129.1 GCA_017530465.1 Bacteroidales bacterium | reverse complement strand
CTCCATTGCTGCAACCCTGGCTGTTCCAAAGGAAATTGCTTTCCCTATGAACCGTTGCAAATATACAAATAATTTTTATTTGTTGGTAAACAATTTTTTTGTAAATTTGCGGTGTCAAAAGAGATTTTGACCGGCAGGTTTCGTAAGCCTTGTTAGTAGAGTTGCCCCGCATCGGACACCTACGGAAGATAGCGTAGCAATACGCTATCTTTTTTTATAATATTTCCCGTACTATATAGTTAGCAAAAAATGAAAGCAATTCACAACGCATTTTGCAGATTATTAAACTTTCGAGCGATAAACATTGCAGAAGTGTATTCGTTAAATTTGTAAAAATAAAAATCAACTTGTTGATTTTTATTTTATTAGCTTAATGAATTATTTCGTTTTATTTGTTTAATTCGTTGCAAAAAGAAATCGCCGTCAATAACTCAAATATTTTTTGCCAAACAAAAAAAGTATATATTTTTGCGGTGTCATTCGGTTGACAGCGAGGATTGCTTGCCGCGACTTGCATCGTAGGGGACAATCCTCATTTTTTATTTCCCCCTTTACACTTCCTCTATCACCGACATCCCTTCCACTCCCCCTGTCCATTTCCACTTCTCATAGAATCTCAATTTTCCATTTTCCATCTTGGGACTGGAAACGCACGAACCGGATTTGGAGTCGCCGGATTTGTTGATGTGTCGGTAATCAAAATGCAGGGTGTGATTGTCGTCCATCGTGCCCAAGAGAAAACCTTTTACGATGCTTCCGCCTGAATATTCCGCCCAAATGACGTTTCCTTTTTGATGATAACTGAAAATCGTTTTGTCGGATACTTCACCAGTTGCGGAATTGTCAACTACGGTAAAAAATCTGTCTTCAAGCGAAAAACTATCCTGCGTCGTAGCAAACAAATTTTTTCCCTTGTCGTATGCTTTCTTCAAATTTGCGTCCCAGAGTTTCGTCCTCAGTTTGTTCTCTCTCGAAGTGCTGTCGAAGACTACAAATTCGGTCTGCTTCACGCGGTTGATAAGTCGGTCGCCAAACATGACTTTTTTCATGCTACCAATCAATCCAAACTGTTCGAGCCTGTCCAAAGAATTACCCGCCGAACAAAGAATCATTCCTTTTTCGAGCGTTTTCATGGTCTTGTTGCCGTATGCAAATCCATAAGACCACACCCTGTCAAACCATCCAACAAGTTTTGCGGGTGCTTCCGTCCAAAATACAGGATATATAAAAACAATTGCATCCGAAGAATTGATTTTCTCCTGTTCAGCAATTACATCATCCGCAACATCGGGCATATCTCTATAATAAGCCTCCCTCAGATACTCCTCCTCGGTCATATCTGTCTTGAAACCCATTTTATAAAGATCCGAAAGTACATAATCATTACCCGAATCCACAATGCCTTTTATAAACTCATCCCTGATATTCCGCGTCAACGAATCCTCAGACGGATGGCAATATACAATAAAAGCTTTCATTTTGCATTATGTTGATAATTAATTACTCTGCAAAGATAATAATTTTGAACGCTAATTCGCAACACACCGTAATCATTATTTTGCCATTTCCCCAAAAAACTCTACCTTTGCCCCGAACCAATTAACACCATTACTCCTATGAAAAAATACATCAACCTCTGCATCATATTGACGCTTGCAAGCTTATTATCAATATCTTGCCACAAGAACGACGACGATACCACCGACGGTGAAAATACCGAAAACCCCGGCGGCACCGACAATCCCGACCCCGCCAACAATCCGGACATCCTGCCCGCGCCCGAAATACCCGTCAATCCCAATTTCCCCACCGAGCTAACACCCGTGACCATCGATGAGGCGCACTTCCCCGACCCGGTGTTTAGGCAATTGCTATTGGGACGCACTTACGACCAGAACGGCGACGGCACGTTGGACAAGGACGAGCTAATCCTCCTGCGCAACATTCACTGCGAGGGCATGGGCGTCAAGTCATTGGCGGGCATCGAATACCTGATGGAACTGCGCGGAATCTATTGCCAGGACAACGAAATCGAGGACTGGGATCTCTCTAACAACAAGCTTCTTACTGGCATCTGGTGCTCCGGCAACAAGTTTACATCCTTGGACTTCTCGGCAAACCGCGAATTGCTTTGGGTATATTGCCACGACAACCAGCTCACGTCGCTCATAGTCAAATACAATCCCAAGATGGCTTACATCGAGTGCAACACCAACCCGCTTACCGAGCTTGACGTCACCCACAACCCCGAACTCGAGCACCTTATGTGCGGCACTTGCCAGCTCACATCTCTCGACCTCAGCCACAATCCCAAGCTCCAGCACCTTGACGCATTCCAAAACCAATTCACGTCATTGGATCTCTCCAACAATCCGAAGATGAAGCGTCTCGACATCTGGAACAACCCCGACCTCGGCGACATCAAAATCAGCCAGATGCCCGGACTCCAGACCTACAACTGCGCCAAGACAGGCATCACGAAACTCGACGTCACCCACAGCCCCGAGCTCAACAAGCTGATATGTAGCTATAATGACATCTCGGAGCTTGACCTCTCCAACAATCCAAAACTGATAATCCTCGAATGTCAGGACAACAGCCTCAAGAAACTCGACCTCTCGCACAATCCCAGTTTGCGCTTCTTGTGGGCGGCGCACAATCAATTGACATCCATAGACATCAGCAACAATCCCTATCTTATAAAGGCTTACAAGGAAGGTATTTACGAAAAATCGGCATACGGCGAGAGCGAGGAATGGGTCGTGGACCTTGGGGGCGACGTCTCCACCGGCGACGACAACAAGCTCTACTTCTGGATTGACGTGGAACTCGCCATCAACGCTAAATCCAACGGCACGCCCGCCGCTGAGGAAAGATATTCGGAGCTTGCCCCCGGAGTCAAGGAAAGCGACTGCCTTACACGCGGATATGTGGTCAATTACCTCTACAAAATGGCTGGCAGTCCCAATGTAGGCGGACACAAATCAAGCTACCTCGACGTGGCTGGCAACAAGTACGAATCCGCTCTTATATGGGGCGAACTGAGGAAACTGTACATGGG
>JAFXMJ010000010.1 GCA_017530465.1 Bacteroidales bacterium | reverse complement strand
GCTTGCATCCCGCATCTTTGGTTTGATGCCGACGACTATGAGACCGCCGGAATCCGCATCAAGTGCAATCCGTCCATCAAGACCCGCGCCGATAGGAATGCCATCCGTTATGCGTTGATGGACAATATTATAGACAGCGTTGCCACCGACCACGCACCGCACACTTGGGAGGAGAAGAATCGTCCGTATTTTGATGCACCATCGGGTATGCCGTCGGTGCAGTTTGGCATTGTGGTGATGATGGACTTGTACCACCGCCGCATTATCAATCTCGAAACCATCGCACAGAAGATGTGCCACGCTCCCGCAACGATTTTCAAGATTAAAGACCGTGGCTACCTCCGCGAAGGCTATTTTGCCGACATCGCCATCATCGACCCCGATTCGCATTGGCAGATACACGACGACACCGCGATAAGCAAATGCAAGTGGACGCCGTTTGATAAGTTGTGGTTTGGCTCTCGCGTCGCCGCCACGATGGTAAATGGCAAGTTCGTATATCGTGACGGCAAGATTTTGGAAGGTCAGGATGCAGCGATGCAGGTGGGGTTCAATAGGGTTTGATTATCTTATTCCATCACCTCCATCTTCCATCCCCTGAACACCACAACCACCGTATGCAGTTCCCATTTATGATTGGTGCATTTTTCGACGATGCGGTGGTCGGTTAAGTAACGCTGCATCTGTGCGTTGGCGTCGGCTTTGAGTTTGGCGACGGTGTCGTCCGAGGAGTTTTTCTTGCAGTATTTCAATTCAATCATATAGGCGTGGCGTTTGTAGCCGAGGGGTTCCAAAAAGAGGTCTGTATATCCGTGGTCGGCTTCCAATTCGGTGTAGGCAAGGTAGCCCGAACTTTTGCAGAAATGTGACAAGAAGAATCCCTTCACAAAAAACTCGCCTTGTGAATCAAAGTCACGGACGGACGAATTTTCGCACATCACCGAAGCAATGTATGAAATCATCGGCTTGCAATCACCATAGAACGAGAGCCGTTCCCAATATGAATCCAAAAGGACGCTGTCGGTGCGCCATCCCAATGATTGAGAATAACATTTCGCCAAATACTTGCAATATTGTTGACGTACAGTTTCGTTGGGCACTACGAAAGCAGGATAGCCGTTTTCGTCCATACCGTAACTCAAAAGTCCCATATAATAAAGGAGGCTTTTGAGATTGCTTACAAGCGACAACTCCGCGATTGCAAACTCAGGATTGAGTTCAAAATAAGTCTTGCCGGTATTAACAATGTTCATTATTATCCGCGACTTTTCGCCAAAATTATTCTCGATTTTCACCATCTTCTCCATCTTAAAAAAATCGGTGGAGACGTTGGGGTCAACGAGTTTTTCGGGGATGCGGCCTTTTTGTTTATAGTTTGTAATGAAATACAGCACCATATCCGAATTGAAAACCCTTTCCTCGTCCAACATATCCGACGAAAAACAGTAGTTGTCGTACACCGGCTTCATAATGTTGATGAGTTCGTCTATTGAATGTTTGAATACGCCTGTCTCGTCGCGGTAGTATTCCAACATAGCACGAACCTCGCTTTCCGCAAAACCCATTGCTGTATTGAGGTTGGCATCTATTGATAGGTTTCGTGCAATATTAAATCCGCTTGTAACGTCGCTCAGTGTCAACGGCGACACGCCTGATATAAGGATGCGTCCAATTAGGGCGTTGTTGGTGGATGTCATATCCTTCAACACGTTGAAAAACAGACGGAAAAAGCCGTCTCCGTGGGTAAGAATCTTGTATGCGTCCTCGTCAGTCGAAAACAGTGTGTTGGCAAAGTTGTCGTATTCATCTATCATAATGTAGATTTTGTACGGGGTATTTGCGGTAATTGTTATCAGTTTTGCCAACGCCTTGTTGCTGATGTCCGTTACCTCCTTCATCTGTTCGGCTGTGTCGGCAGGGAGTATGTTTTTGTATCTTTGAATGAAAAAACGAATGGTTTCGCAGACGTTGAAGTTGAACGAATCCTCAACATTTTCTTTTCGGCTGTCAACCGATGCAAAACTGAATTTCAAAATCATATACTGCCCCTGTTTGGGTGTAGTATGGTCATAAATGTAAAGCCCGCCGAAGTTTTGCTCGTAGTTGTCCTTCTCCAACACGTCGTAATAGGCTGCCAAGGTGTTCATAAACAATGTCTTGCCAAACCGCCTCGGACGCAGGAACATAATGTATTTGGCGGCGTTTTCAAAATATGGGATAAACGCCGTCTTGTCAACGTAATACGAGTTTTCTTTGCGTATTGTTACGTAATCTGTTTCGCCGTATGGGATTAGTCGCATAGTGAGTGATGTTTTTTGTTTGAGTGCAAAAGTAGGAAATTTTTTGGGATAAAACTAAATTTTTTCATATTTTTGCGTTGTCAACTAATGTATAAACGCAACGTCAATTAAAAATGAAAAAAATAATATTATCATTGTCTTTTGTGTCGATGCTCGTTGCATCCGCCTGCACCAACGGTGGCAATCCCGCCGCCAATTCTACCGCCGACACTACGGCAAAGGCGGAGGTAGAAAAAGAATTGCCGCCGCCCTCAATCCCCGCGTCGGAGACTTTTTATGATTTCGATAGCACCAAGGCTCTCGTTATCGCCAACCCGATTTCGTATGATGTAACCACCAAATGTTATGTGCACGACGACGATGGTTGGGATGAGGAGCGTGTAGCCAATACCAATACCGTCGCCATCGCCAACGCAATTTTTCAGGCTGTGTATAAAGGTCGTCTGACGCCCTACGACTATTTTACCGAGCAGCAGATGCCGATAGATTCAGTGAAGGCAATCGAAAAAATGTTTACACGCAAGCAGATTGGCAAGATAATGTTTACCGAGAAGTGGTATTTTTCGGAGGCAACGCTCACTTTCACCAAAAAGGTAGAGCAAGTAACTCTCGGCTATGAACTTATCGACAAAACCGATGGCGAACTTCGCGGCTTCAAGCCTGCATTCCTTGTAAAACTCAACGAAGCAAAATAACATACAAATATAATGGCAAAGTCGGACAACACAACGCCCCTGATGAGGCAGTACAATTCTGTGAAGTCAAAATATCCTGATGCGATACTGCTTTTCAGGGTGGGTGATTTTTACGAGACATTTGAGTCGGACGCTGTGAAAGCGTCTGAAATACTTGGTATTACGCTCACCAAACGTGCTGGCGCACCGCTTGCGGGCATTCCGTACCACGCATTGGACAATTATCTGC
>JAFXMJ010000128.1 GCA_017530465.1 Bacteroidales bacterium | reverse complement strand
GCATACGTAGGTTTCGACTATGAAATCGGCTTCCGCGAATTTGGCAAAAAACCGTACCTCGGACATAACAACATGTTCATGATTACATTCGGCGTTTGGCTGCCCGAATAATGGAGTGCGGGCGGCTCGCCCGCCACGTAAAGACGCAAAATTTTGCGTCTCTACAACACAAAACAAAAAACACCGGCAGTTTTCCAAAACCGACGGTGTTTTTTTATCAAATTACTTCAATTACTTGGTAATCGTTCCATCGTCGCTTATTGTCGGCAGATTGTCCTTGAAATCTGCGGCGGTGAGGTTTTGAATTACCTTGATGACGCGCTTCTGAGGATCGATGAGAGGGCCTTTGCCCTTCACCTGATATGTCGCAATAGTTTCGGCAGAAACAAAATTGCCAATCTTATCCATCTTGACGCGGAAGATAGGCGCGAGGCCGCTCTCTCCGTTGATGCTCACATTGCTGTAAGTGGCAAAATTGCCCATCGAATACGCAATGAACCTGTTTTTATAAATCTCCACAGCACGTGTCACGTGCGGGCCATGTCCAAGTACAATGTCCGCGCCATTGTCAATCATCGTATATGCAAAGAGATAGACGTTGCCACGAGTTTCGCCAAAACAATGTTCCACAGTCCTTGGCACGTGCTGATAGCCACGACCTTCCGCACCGCCGTGTATGGAGACGATTACAATGTCGCAAGTCTCTGCAAGTTTTTTAACGAGTTCCTTCGCACCCGCCATGTCGTTGATGGAGACAGTGCCGTTGTTAGGAGCAAAAGCGCAAAAACCATATTTGACGCCGTTGATGGTGAACTCTGCGGTAGGCTTGTCCACGAAACCAGCCCAATTGATGCCAAGACTGTCAAAAAGTCGGCGGGCGTTCTTCTTACCGTAATCACTAAAATCGCCGCTATGGTTGTTGGCAACGCTCACGAGATTGAATCCGGCATCCCTATAGACCTTTGCGTATGAGGTTGGCATACCAAAAGTATAACATTGCGAAGGATTGTTGCATCGTTTTGCGCCGAGCGTATTGTCGGTGAAAGTGCCTTCCACGTTGCAGAATACGACATCGCCATTGAAGTAGGGCTTCACCTCGTCAAAAAGATGATTTTCATCGCCAGCAGGCGGCAGATAAGAACGGTTGGGCAATATGCTGCCAAGCATCACGTCGCCCACAGCCACCACTGTGACAGTCTCCTGCGCATTGGCAACGAGCGGCATGGCATACATTGCAAGTGTCAGCAATGACAAAAAAAGTTTTTTCATTCTAAATAATTATTTAATTATCAAATACTTATAATATTGTTTCTGATGGCAAACTTCATCAAATCGACGCTCGACTTCAGATTGAGCTTTTGCATGATGTGGTTTTTGTGTGTCTCCACCGTCCTCACCGAGATGAAAAGCCTGTCGGCTATCTCCTGGTTGGTGAGTCCGTCGCCCCACAGCTTCAGAATCTCTATCTGGCGCGAACTCAGAGCGGCACTCTCGTCGTTGAATTCGTCCTGCTCCGAAGGCTGGCCGTCGGGATTCATACTGTTGAGATAACGTTGCAAGAGGATATGCGTTATCGAATCGGAGTAGAAATCGTGTCCGCCACGTATCGTGTAGATGGCCTGCACGAGCTGCGACGCCTCCGAATCGATAGTCAAAAAGCCCTTGGCACCCGCCTTGATGGTTTTGATTACGATGTCCTCGCGCTGCGATTCGGCTACAACAAGTATCGCGCTCTTGGGGTATTTCATCCTGAGCGTTATTATCATGTCAAGGTCATTGTGCGTAATCTCAAAAAAGTTGATTATCAACACGTTGATAATCCTGTCTTTCATCTTTTCTATCAATACGTCCTTGTCGGAGACCGAAAGCACGTTCTTGATGTCGTCGCAGGATGAAAGATAGTTTTCAATGCACTGCATCAGCAGCTTATGTCTGTTGAAAATTGCTGTGTAAATCATTTTTCTGTGTCGTTATTATTTTATTGCCGACTGCAAAGTTAACAAAAAGATTTGTTAAAACAGCTTTTTTTGCATTTTTTCAATTATCATGCCTTTTTTTGACACGGTATTTGCACTTTTTTTATTAATATTGCAACCTGAAATAATTAAAAACGCTATCAAAATGAAAAAAGCAACACTGTTTACAATACTCCTGCTCTCGACGCTCGTCATCGGCTGCCTCAAAAACGAGCCGCTGCCCCCGCCGTCCATCACCATTTCGCAGGGCGAGAACGAAATCCTCAATTTTTCCACCATCAACAGCGCAGACGTCACCGTCCATATCGAAAGTGGCGAAGAACTCCGCAAATTCACCACGAAGACCGTACCGATGAGCTCCTGGTCCGACACCACAATCCTGTTTGACAAGTTTACGCACTTCGCCGACATCGACCTGAGCTTCAGGATTTGGAAGGGATTCAAGCTCACCACCAACAGGGAAGATTCCATCTTCGAGGTCACATATACGGCATATACCGACGAAGACGAATGCTCCATCAAGCGCAAACTGCGCTACAGGTACATATATCCTGAACTCGACTCCTTCGACATCAAGGTGGAATCGGCACCCGACGGCAAGTGCCTGCTCGACATCGAAAACCGCGCCGCATACAAATACATCGAATACACCAACCACAATTATGACCTTGTGTACGTCAATGAGATGGAATATGACGGCAAGTTTGGCACCGCGCTCATTTCGCCCAATGCGCCATTCCTGATGAGGTACTTCCAGCACAAATATCCCTCGTTGGGATACGACCCGGCACAAAAACGCGCCACAGAGTGCGGCGTCATCGCCGACGCCTCCCTCGACTGGACCAATTTCAATAGCGCGATGCTTGGCGAAGACAACAACTGGGTAAAATCCACCCGCATCAACGCCCTGCCGGTACAAGACGGTGTCGGCGTGGTGGATCTTCAGAAGTCAAAAATGTTTAAATTCAGGCTCAACAACGGACGTTACGTCATGATAAGGGTAATCAACAGAGTAAACGTGCAGTTTAGCGACGTATCGGAAATCACCCTCCGTGTATATTACCAGAGCGGCAAGGCAGGGTAGGGTAGGGCGCACCCCCAGCTACAACATTATGGGCGGGCTACTATTTATAATAGTACCTGCCCATTTTTTGTGTGATGTCGCCGTATTGGATGGCGCGTTTTGGGCAACGGTGGATACAACTCAGACACTTGACGCAATGTCCAAGCCATTCGGGACGCTTTTGAGCATTGAGACGGATGTTTTGTTCAGGACAATTGTTGACGCACTGCCCGCACGAGATACAATTGTCGTCGGCATAGAATTTCTTGTCGCTAAGCGTAAACGCCATAAAAAGCGGATACACAATCCTGCCTTTCAGGAAAGGTTTTGTCCCCACGACATAATGGTCGTAAGGCTTACCGTTAATTATTGCATCGGCAATCTCGGGCAGCTGTTTTTCGGCGGCGGCGAGTTTCTGCGCCACAAGCTCGTCAGGGTCGGTGCCAAAACCTTTCATCACGATGTAAGTATTGGGCATCTGTACGGAGCATACAAAATCGCAACGCAAGCGGCTGTGCTTCCACAATGCCTCCTGCAACTGTTCCCGCGCCTTGCCGCAATTGTCGCCGCAGACGAGAATGGCGAATATCTTTTTGCCGCCATAATTGATTTTTGCCTTCTTGACAAATCTCCTCATGCTCTTTGCCAGCCCCCACGAATGAACGGGGCACACAAAACCGAGCGGCTCGGCACTATCCACGTCGATGACAATCCCCTTGCCGTCCACGACATCATTATAATAGTCGGCAATGTTTTTGATATTGCCATCGCCAATGAGCGAACCAATGCGCTCCGCCACGTGACGCGAATTGCCAGTGCCTGTAAAATAGAAAATCATTGTATGATAATGTATTGATTAATGACGGCGCAAAGGTAAATAAAAAAAGTTACATAAAAATAATTTTTTATTCGGCGCAATTGGATTAACTTTGCGCATTGAAATAATTGCCACCAACAAACATAAATTACTATGCAAAGAACAGCAGTATTCCCCGGCTCATTCGATCCTTTTACAGCGGGACACGAATCCCTGATTAAGAGGGGCTTGGAGATTTTTGACAAGATAATTATAGCCGTCGGCATCAATATGGAGAAGAAAGGCTTTATGCCAATGGAACGTCGCCTCGAACTCATCAAGGACGTTATGCGCGGCGAGAGTAGGGTAGAGGTGAAGACATACAGCAACCTCACGGCGGATTTTTGTATCGAAAACAACGCCTACCACATTCTGCGCGGTCTCCGTGCCTCCACCGACTTCGAGTACGAACGCTCCATAGCCACCACCAACCGACTTTTGAAGCCAAAAGTTGACACGGTGTTTCTGCTGTCGCTGCCCGAATACACGAGCATCAGCAGTTCTCTCGTCCGCGAAATCATCAAATACAAAGGCGACGCGCGCAACTTCCTGCCCGCCGGCATCGACTTCGAGCATTACTTCGGCTACAACCCCGAAAATAATGCATAATTGCATAATTCGTAATTCATAATTCGTAATTGTCAATGGACATTCACAATTGCACAATGTGCCCGCGCAAATGCGGTGCAGACAGGACATCAGACAAACTTGGCGTATGTGGCATCGATGCGCACGTACATATCTCCGACGTATGCGTCCACAAGGGCGAAGAACCCGTCCTTGGCGGTGACAAGGGCGTCATCAACGTGTTTTTTAGCAGTTGCAATCTGCGTTGCGTATATTGTCAGAATTACCAAATAAGCCAGCAGAAGCCCACCAAAAAGGAAATTACAAGTTGTCAGCAGGCTGCGACGAGGATTGCCCGTTTTCTCTGCAACGGCGAGGGCATCAATACAGTCGGCTTTGTATCGCCCACACATCAAGTTTTCCAGATGAAGACCATAATTGACCTTCTGCGCAAACGCGGTTACAATCCCACAATCATTTATAATACAAACGCTTACGACGACCCAGAAACACTACGCGAACTCGAAGGATACGTTGATATTTACCTTCCCGACTACAAATATTCAGACCCAGAACTTGCCGTGCGTCTCTCATCCGCACCCGACTATCCCGACAAGGCTCTCGCCGCAATCAAGGAAATGTATTATCAAAAAGGTTCGCGCCTTGTACTAAATGACGAAGGCATCGCCGAAAGCGGACTGATAATCAGACATTTGGTACTGCCAAACCACGTCGAAAACTCAATCAACGCCCTCAAAAACATCGCCTACGACATCTCGCCCAACATACACATATCGTTGATGTCGCAGTATTATCCTGAATACAAGGCACTTGAAATGCCAGACCTCAACCGCAACATCACCGCCGACGAATACGAAAAAGTCTGCGACGCCGCAGCTGATTTAGGCCTCGTAAAAGGCTGGCAACAGCAGCTCAACAGCAGCACCAATTACAGACCGGATTTTGACAAGGGCGGCAATCCGTTTGAGGGCTAAACTTAATACAAAAACGGCTGACAAGTTTTGATTTTACTTGTCAGCCGTTTTTCTTATATTGAGGCTACCGAGGATTAATAGTCTTCTTCGTCGTCGCCGCCTTCGTAATCACCTTCGTCGTAATCACCTTCGTCGTCGCCTTCGTAATCTTCTTCCTCGTCTTCTTCGTCGAATTCTCCTTCTTCGTCGTCTTCCTCGTCGAATTCTCCTTCTTCGTCGTCTTCGTCGTCGAGGTCTCCTTCTTCGTCATCTTCCTCGTCGAGGTCTTCATCATCAAGGTCTTCGTCGTCGAGGTCGTCGTCATCAAGGTCGAGATCATCGTCGTCGTCGAGGTCATCGTCAT
>JAFXMJ010000127.1 GCA_017530465.1 Bacteroidales bacterium | reverse complement strand
TGACGAAGAGTTTTTGAAGGCTACACGCGAAGTTACCGAAAAGCACGGCGCAGTGTTGATTTTCGACGAGGTGATTACGGGTTTCAGGTTGGCATTTGGCGGCGCACAACAGCGTTTTGGCATCAAGCCCGATATGACCACGGTGGGCAAAATTGTTGGCGGCGGCTATCCGGCGGCGGCTTTTGGCGGTCGCGCCGACATCATGAAATGTCTTGCGCCCGACGGCCCTGTATATCAGGCTGGTACGCTCAGCGGCAATCCTGTGGCAATGGCGGCAGGAATTGCAACTCTCAATATCCTCGACAATCCGCAAATCTACGCCGACCTCGAACGCCGTAGCGACAATTTCATCTCCCGACTTCAAAAAATCATCGACGGCAAGGGCATACAACTCAACCGTTGCGGCACGATGTTCACGCTGTTTTTCAACGACTTGCCCGTCCGCAATTTCCAGGACACCAAGCGCAGCGACCAAGAGCGTTTTGCGCGTTACTTCCGCAATATGCTCTCACGCGGCATCTATGTAAGCCCGTCGCAGTTTGAAGGCAATTTCATCTCGGTCTGCCACACTGACGAAGTGTTGGAGAAGGTGCTGAGGGCTGTGGAGGAGAGTATTTAGAATCTTTGTAATGGTTATGTCGGGAAAAAATCCGGCATAACCATTATTTATCCAACACCTTTTTATCTGCATTTGGATTGGCTTTCTTTGCCCAACGATCGTAATAGCCCTCAGTCTCAGGGCCATAGATGCCGTCTATTGTGATGAACTCGGTAAATCCAATCTTGACAGAGAGATAAGTTTGCAGGGCAATGACGGCGTTTTTGGTGGATTCGTCATATATTCCATCGGTTTCAATCGGCGCACTAAACGATTTCAGGAAATCCTTGGCAGAGGAAGAATTTTTGTTGTTCTTCTCGTCTTCAAGCAAAGCCTCACGGGTTGAATTGAGATTCATCTGCATCAGTTGGCATTGATGCGTTGTCAAACCATTGTAAACAGACTCTCTTTTATTATTAGTGGCTTGGGGCTTAATTTCCACGCCAGATTTTGAGCCAATATAACTCTTCAACTGCGAAATCAAAGCTGCATAATCATTTTCCCTGACAACGTGTTTGGCGGTGTTGTAGTCGGCGAGATATTGGTAAAGCGCGGCGAGGTCATTGAGATAATAGCCAAAATGCGCCGCCTCAGTCTCAGAGTTTGAAAGCGGAATGATGCCCTCGGCGAGTTGTTCAACGAGCTCCTGTTTGCGCTGATTGAAGAAGGCGTAATACTCTTTATACTTGGACTTTACAGTGATGTCTGCGCCAGGCATCACAATCGGGAATACGCGCTGACTAATTTTGCCATTCTCCCTAATAAGATGCCACTCATGCATACAATGTAGCGACTTGATATACTTTTCACTGACAACCACAATCACCGCGCAGCCCTCGCCAATTTCCTCCTCCGCCTTGTGGATGCTCCAGCGGTAGGGACAAAGGTTTTCCTTGTCGCGTTTATAATAGATACCATTGCGCTCCATAATTTGGCAAAGGTCGTTTACATCCGCTTCAAGGTCAGGATTGGCTTCATTAGCCCATGCGTATGAAATATAAACTGGTGTGTCAGGGTTGATATACTGCATTTTGAGTGACTTTTTTAATTATGTATTCACCCACAAAATTACAGTAATTATTTTTTACCTCCAAAAAAATTTTTTAATACGACAGAAATACTTATTTTTGCGCTGTAATAACAAACATAACAAAAAAAACTATGGACACACTACAAGTATCGTTCAAATCAATATTTGGTGACATCGACCATCCGCTGATATTCATCTTGATAGGCCTTGCCTCGGGATATGTGGCGAGCAAACTGATGACTCATTCAAGCAGCCGCCTTGGTCTCATCGCAAACGTTACCGTGGGCGTATTGGGCAGCCTTTTGGCGGGCTGGCTTTTCCCGAAAATCGGCATTACATTCACCGACAACGTCTGGGGATGGTTTCTCCAAGGTCTCATCGGCGCAATCATAATACTCGCCGTCATCAACAAACTAAAAAGGTAACGTAATATGAAGACATTCAGCAAGATAATAGCAATGGCGGCAGTTGCTGCACTTGCAATTCCGCAGATGGCGGAGGCGCAGTTTAAAGTGTCGCCCGACAAGTACGCCGTGAAATTCACGGACAAGAACGGTAGCGGCTATTCGCTCGACCGCCCCGAGGAGTTCCTCACAAAGAAGGCTCTCGACCGCCGCGCAAAGTTCCAAATCAACCTCGACGACTTCGACCTGCCTGTAAACTGGGCTTATGTGGATTCGTTGAAGGCGTTGGGATTCAAGGTGCAAGGCGTTTCAAAATGGCTCAACTGCGCCGTCATTCAAACCGACGACTCCACCGAACTCGCGAAATTGGACAACTTGAGTTTTATTGACACTGGCTACAAGTGGCTTCAAGTCAAGGAGAAGACTACATCACTTCCGCCCGTGGAGCGTCCCAAAATCAAAGAAAAGAAAAACAAGAAGCCCGAAACCGTCGAATACGTTTATGACTACGGCGAGGGATTGAATCAGGCTGAAATGCTCAACATCCCCAAACTACACGCCCTCGGCTACACCGGCAAGGGAATGACGATTGCGGTGTTTGACGCCGGATTCTACAAGGCAGACCAGCTCAATTGCTTTACCAAAATGTTTGAGGAAGGAAGGATACTCGGCGTGAGGGATTTTGCCGACAATGACAGCGTAGTCTATGACGCCGACAACCACGGCATGAACGTATTGAGTTGTATTGCAGGCAATTGGAGCGGTCAACTCGTCGGCACTGCGCCCGAAGCAAGCGCGTACTTGTTCAGGACGGAGATTAGTTCATCGGAAAACATCGTTGAGGAATTTCTGTGGGCGTTTGCAGCGGAAGTTGCTGACAGCCTTGGAGTTGACATGATTCATAGCAGCCTTGGCTATCAAAAATTTGATGACAAGAGCGTAAGCTACACCCGCGAACAGGGCGACGGCAACACCACAATCGCCGACATTGCAGCCGACCGCGCCGCCTCCAAAGGCATCGTGGTTACAGTCAGCGGCGGAAACGGCGGCGACGACCTGGCGTATCCGTGGGTGACATCACCCGCAGACGCGGACAGCGTTTTGGCGGTTGGCGCAGTAGATAAACGCCGTAAGATTGCATATTTCAGCTCAATAGGCAACACAGTTGACGGTCGCGTAAAACCCGATGTTTGCGCAATAGGCTTCATGGCTGCTGTCCAGGGACCGAGCAACCACATCACACATTCAAACGGCACTTCGTTCTCAGGCCCCATAATGGCAGGAAGCGTTCTCTGCCTCATGCAAGCTCACCCAGACGCACCTGTAATGGAGATTTTACAGGCAGTGAGGGCTGCGGGCGACATCTACGACCATCCCGATGTGCAATACGGCTACGGAATCCCCGATTTCGAACTCGCACATAAAATACTGACTAAGAGAGGATATTAACAATGCACATATTAACAATGCATAATGCATAATTCATAATGCATAATAAGGCATCCGCAATGTAGCAACTGCCGAATGGCAATTATGAATTATGCATTATGAATTATGAATAAAAAAAATGAACTATCAAGAGGCTGTAAATTACCTGTTTACGCAGTTGCCGGTATTTGAAAAGACAGGTGGCGACGCTTACAAACCCGGTCTTGGGACGGCTACCGCGATGGACAATGCTTTCGGCAATCCGCACCTTAAATATAAGACCATCCACAT